>CASBQE010000106.1 GCA_949127665.1 Synechococcales cyanobacterium PMM_0083 | reverse complement strand
CCATTTTTTTTGCGAAGCTGAATTTCTAAGTCTTTGATTTCTGATTGCTCGGCAATCAGGCGGTGCAGTTCGGTGCGATCGTCGTGGTTAGCCCAAAACCCCAGATTAAGCACAGTTTGACCTAATACTTCTTCACGGGTGTAGCCAGACACGTCTAAAAAACTTTCGTTGACATCGATAAAATATCCAGTTCTAAGGGAACTGATCGTAATGAAATCGGGAGAAGCCCGAAAGGCTTTAGCAAACTTTTCTTGGGAAATATTCAGAGCGTCTTCAGTGCGGCGACGGGCTTGGGCAACGATTCCTAAAGCAATCAAATCGGCGATGGAACGGGCAAAGCTTTGTTCTTCCACAGTCCAATGATGGGTTTTGCCGACCTGCTCTAAGCAAACGACTCCAATGGTTTGACCACCAGAGCGAATGGGCGTATCCAGCAGAGAGGTGACTCCAGTTGTTTTTAGATAAGAGCCAGCAAACTCTTGGGTACGGGGATCGGCATGAACGTCATCAGCCGTCAGGGTGACCTCTTCTTCCAAGGCACTAAAGTATATGGGAAAATTAGCCGCCGTGAGTTGGGTGCTCGAACTGTGTTGATGGGGCGATCGCTGATATAAATCCAAGCATTCTAGCGCGGTGAATGTGTCGTTAAATCGCCACACACTGGCTCGTTCTATTTCTAAAGTGCGGGTAGCCGCTTCAGTAATTTGTTGGAGGGCAGCATCCAGATTGCCCTCGTTTAGCACCGCACTTTTTGCCAGTTCGAGCAGAACCCGGTTTTGTTTTCGCAGTTGGCGATCGTTCTCGCGGAGTGCTTTCTCGGCTTGCAGCCGCTCAGCGTCTCTGTGTTTGTGTTCACTGACATCTCGCGCCACCCAAATGACCGTTTCTGGAGACAATGGCGAAACATTTGCAGAAAACCAGAGTTCCTGATTATCTATAACCAGGCAATATTCCACATTCATCACCTGCCCGGTCTGCAAAGCTTGCCGAATTCCTTGCACCACTTTATCGGCTTGGTCGTGTGGCATCAGATCATGGGCAGTCTTGCCGATCTGCTCCGACACTGGGCTAATCAGTGGAGCCGAATCGGCGGATACAATTTTTAGGAATCGTCCATCTTTGTCATAAACAATGACTAAATCGGTCATGGCGGCAAACAAGGCTCTGAGTTCGGCTTCTGCATCTGCCAAGGAAGCAGTACGCTCTTGTACCCGCTGCTCCAAACTGGCATTCGTTTGCTCCAAGGTGGCAAATGATTCCTGCAACTGTTGCGCCATCCGATTAAAAGAGTTTGCCAGGGTTTCGAGTTCGGCAATCCCTTTGGTTTGCACATTTTGATGAAGCTGCCCGTTGGCGAGCGCTTCCGAGGCGCGGCTAAGCTGCAAAATTTGGTGGGCGATCCAGCGAGAGGTGGGAATGCCAAATAGGGTTGCTACGGCTAGGGCGATCGCACAGCCCAATAAGGTGTTTCGCGTATTTGCGTGAATCTGCCCCATAAAGTCGGCTTCTGGCACCACAACCACGATTAACAAATCTAAGCCGTAGGAATCTTTCCAGGGCATGACTAGCAAAAATTGGCGCTGATCTTGCAGATAAAATTCCAGCTTTTGAGCTTGATTAATTTGTTCCAGGTCGCCAAAGGTGTTGATTAAGAAACGGGTGCTGTCGCGAATGAGTGGATCAGCGCTCTCTGTGGCGTTGAGGCGAACTGCCTGACCGTTGACGATGCGAAATGGTTTTGTAGCTTTCGATGAGGTGGCAACCAGTTTGTCAGAGCGGTCTAGGATGAAGGTTTGTCCAGTTGCGCTGACTTGAATGCCTGCCAAAAAGTCGCTAACTTGGGTCAAAATTTGGTCTACGCCCATCACCCCCAGCAATTTTCCGTCTTTGCCATAGAGTGGATGATTCGCGCTGATGGACATCACCTCTGGCTTATCGTCCCAGTTATAAATAGAACTCCAAGCGGGTTTGCCGATTTTCTCGCCGTCTGCATACCACCCTTCATTCAAGGGGTTGTAGTCTGGGGTGATTTTGATCCTTTTGGCGCGATCGCCCTGAGATGTGGTGGTAAACGTGTATTGCTGGTTCTTCGTTCGCGCCGACTTCTCATTAATCAGCAGTTCGCCGCTATCCAGCCGTTCAACCCCAATAAAATCGCCCTTGGGATTGGCATAGCTGATATACCCGACATTAAATATTTTCATTTGCCGCCAAAAATATTTTCCGGCTGCCTCAAAATTTTGCAGATCCAACACTCCTAGCTCGATCGCATCCGCATTGGTGCGGTTTAGTTGAATCGGAGTCGCTAAATAATTGTCTAAATGCTGATGAATCCGGCTACCCGCTTCATTGCGAACTTGGGTCGCCATTTCTTTCACTGCTTTCTGCCCATTTTGATAAGACAGAAAGCCGACTGCAACTACGGCTCCCACCACTTGAATGAACAAGGGCACAGCCATGACTAAACCAAGCGGAACCTTTTTCACAGCATTCGATCGCGGATTCGCCGAAGAACGGGACAACGCAGGCAGCTTATTTAAGACCATTGCGAGGGTATCCACCATGCTAAGGGCGAAGAGAGCTAAACCAACCGTAGCGCGATCGCTTTCAATGATTCTTCATAATCAGCGATTCCCGTAGGGAGTGCTACGAATAGCTTTGCGATCGTTTCATGAATCGCGCCATCCAATCAAGATGCTAACCTATGGCTCATTCTGGGAACAAGGAAATTGAATAGTGTCAGGTTGCCTCAACCGATCAACTTAAACTGCTCAATGCCTGGATCGTAATAGCGCCGCCCTCAATTGCATCAAGCTGGATTCGGTAGCCATAGAGTAAACTCATACCTACCAAAGGTGTTGTCTCGGAAGCATTGATATCAATTTGTCGCAAGGCTCCGTCCCAAATGACCAAGCTACTGTACACATCAAAAACACAAGTGCTTCCATCTCCTAATGTTCCTTCTTCTCTGCCATACAACCGTAAGTTGAGGCTGGTAAGCACTGATGAAGGTAGCGTTAGAAAACCCGTGAAACCTGTATCAATCACCGCATCAATTACTTGCCTTTGTGAATTTTCATCACCTACGACCAACCGGATTGTCGCCTCGCAGTTTTGATCAACAATTCCTTGCATCATAGCGTTACAACAAACGACCGATGCCAAAGCGATGAACCCCTTTGTGTCCAATCCGAACGCGCCAGATTTGAGCATCTGGGTATTTTTCCAGCAATCGGTCCGAGGCGGTCATCGTATCTTTTGCAAGTTCAAAGGCGCGTGTCTCGATATCGATCGCGACAATTTTGCCATAGTTACCTTCCTCGACTTGGGGTCGCACCTGAGAGTCATAAATCTCATTGCCACGTCGAGCAAATTCTTCTTTGCTATAGCGGAGTTGATCAATTGTCATAGGCTTGCTCCCGTTTTAATGTTACGCCCACAGTTTAACCTGTGCAGTGCCTCTGCCTTAGCGACACTATTCACATGTCTTAATCACCTAAATAAAAAACTAAGAAATGTCTGTCTAGCATTCCTGGTCAGCAGTAGCTATTATCTTTGCAACAACACAAGCAGGTGCTTCAATCAAGCTGCTAAACCAGATGATCACGGTAGCTTTTGGCATCATATAAACAACCAATAAGACTACTTGCACCATCTGCAACAGCTAAATACTCATAACCTGTTTCGTTCTGAGTAAGGTGAAACTCAACTTTATTCATGATTTCACGCATTGCAAGTAAAGCTTCTTCGATCTTCTCTTTGGTAACATTAGTACAAGAGGGCGGAAATACGCCGACTGTTCTGCAAGCTGAAAGCCTCGCAGAACAGTCTCGCTAATGGGTATCTAAACTTACACCCGCGCCTACTAGTATATGCAACACAGCCCTTTCGTGATGGAAACAGTGTTTCTTTTTGTCGTAAAAAAATGTATTGTGTTGACGAGTAACTGTTAGATTAATGGAGATTACATAACTCATGGTGACACATAATCTGTGCTCTCTTGCCTCTGGGTTCAGCATATTGGCAGTATTGGCAGGCACTTTCGGAGGGCTTCCTGCGATCGCCGTTATGCCAACAGAAGCGGACAGGATCATGACAGATGAATTGCGCTTGAAAATTATTGGATGTGGAATTCCTCAGGTCACTCGAATTCAAATCGGGGCTGAGGAGCGATGCACATTAGACCTTCCTGGTGAAAAGCGGTATCTCTACGATGCTGGGACGAAAAAACTGATTGACGTTTCGACGGGCACTCCCAAACCTCCAGCTAGCACCAGTGGCACTGAGTCTACGGATTCCTCCAGTGAGATCAGAAAGCGTCCCCAATTTTCTCTAGTCTATGGCGATGTTGTGGATGGAACCATTACTGCCAATTCCCCAATGCAGCAAGTTTCAACCGGAGCGTTTGGACAGGTTGCCGTCAAAGGTCGAGCCAATACGTTCACTTTTTCCGCTCAACAAGGGGATCAAGTTGTTGTTAAAACAACAACTCAAGGTAGTCTCAAACCTTTTTTGGCGCTGATTGCTCCCAATGGAACACAGGTTGCCAGTGATTCAGATGGAAATTTGAGATATACGACGATAACAGTAGGCACACACAAGATTGTGGTTTTAGGCGATCGCGATACCCTCGGTGCTTACAGCTTGAGTTTGGCAGGAACTCCGTCCAGCACAGGCTCCTCGCAAACCGGGGTGAGTGCTGCCAATAGTCGAACCTTCGCCGTTCGTGCGCCCTTCAATGATCTGGAGCGATCGCGCATAATCGATGCGGTCTACCGAAATTGGAGATCCAGAGTACAACAAGTAAACAATATCACTGTCTCGAACCCGAACTACCGATACAAGAATGGTACTTATGTCATTCTCCTCAACGTTGCTTGGATCCACCCCCAGACAGGTCGGTCATACAGCAATTCTGCGATAGCAACGATTGATACCACTAACGAAATTGGATACACATACTCGTTCAATAACCAGTGGCAAAAATGGACTTGGACGGGCCAAAAACTATAAGCAAGCGCGATCGCAGGTTTGAAGAGAAGGGGCGATCGTGTATTGGAGAAGAGGGGCGATCGCGTTTCGGTAGTTTTAGCCGCGATCGCTACACTCCCAATCAAAGCGGCTGATAGGTGCGTTTGGAGTACTGTCTCCACCCAAAACTCAAGCAGTCTAAGAAACTAACTCAACGGCTCGTTTTGCGATCGCGTCTGGCGTGATGCCGTTGATTGCCATCAGTTCGGTGGCGCTGGCGGTGGTTTCGCCCCGCTTCCAGGCAAAGGTGTCGCGGTTGGCGGTGCTGCGGAGCATGACGGGTTCTAGCATGGCGCTGGCTCCACCGATTACGCCGATGAGGGCATCACCGCTAAACAGGCGATCGAACCCGGCATCGTCTAAAAAGCCATCATCTGGCTCAGAACATAGCTCCCATGCCACATCGGAAGGGCGATAGAGCCGACGCGGACTGACGATCGCCACAATCCGCACGCCAAAACCCTGTGACTCTAGCTGTTTGGCGGCTTCAAACACCGGATTTAGAATCATGTCCCCAATCACGGCAAACACGATGGTTTTGTTACCTTGACTTTCGTGCAGCGCGATCGCGCCGTCTTTGAGCGCCTGTCGCGTTTGCTCAAACGTGGTGCGAATGGGCAACGGCGATTTACTCGCGGTGATCACAATGCCTTTGTTTTGCGTGGTTAAACCCCAGTCATAGCAAACCTGAACGCTGTTGGCATCGGGCGGAAACACGGGAAACACATTGCCATTTCGCATCATCGCAGCAAAATACGCTTCGATTTCTGGGCGTTGATGCGTCCAGCCGTTACGCCCTTGCTCTAACGCGCCTGCGGTAAACAGGGTGATGGTGGATGGCGTAGGGCGGCGCAGTTCTGCCATTGCCTGGATCACCGTTTGCCAAATGGGTAAGCCGTTGACTGCAAAAGATTCGTAAGAGCACCAGAGCGTCCGGCAACCCATCAGGGCTAAGCCGGCTGCCAATCCGGCACAGGCATCTTCGCTCAGCGGTTCATAGACTTGCCCGATGGGGTTTTGGTTGTACAGTGGATCTGCTGTGGGGTGAATGATTTTGAGCGCCTGGTTGATGTTGGCAATGCCGGAAGCCTCGTTGCCATCGGCATTAGTTACCAAGTAGCTCGGATCGGTTTGCCCCACGTAGCCCACCAGTTTGCCCATGGTGGTGGTGGAAACTTTGGGGTCGCCGCCCACAGCAAATTCTTCTAAGGGAAGTTGACCGAGATCGGGTAGCGATCGCACAAACTCGGTCACCACGGTTTTGCTAGCAGGTCCGCCCCCGGCTCTAGCGCAGTTGGTTCGCACCAAATCCCAGGCTTCCGCAGGCAGGGCACGAGTTTTTAGCGCACTAACAATATCAGGATTGTCTAATGTGTGATGGGCGTAAAGGTTGTGAGATTTGGCTCCCCGCGCATGAACTCCGGCTCCTTTCAACTGTTTGATGATGAAGACTGTGAGAGTGCCGTTCAGCGCAGATTCTGCCGCTTTTGCCATGCCCTCTAGAACCGCTTGGGTGAACGCCAACCGCTGTTTGAAGGAAAAGATTGTGCTGTCGATAAAGTCGCCCGGTTGGTTTTGGTCATCAAACTCTTTGGCATCCACCAGCACCACTTGCTCAAAACCATTGCCGAGCCAGTATGCCGTCATGCGATCGCTCGACAGCGTAGACACCATGCTGTGATGCTCTTGGGAAAAGCCATTCCACACCAGCACAGGTAGAAAATTGGTGGCATCGGGAAACGCCGTATGGAAATGCGCCATCGAACTGACGATGTAGGGTTCGCCTAGTCCACCATCGCCGACTGTAAATGGAAACAGCTTGTCAGAATTCAGCAGGGCACCCGCCATGGCAAAATGTTGCCCCTGACCCAACGGTCCCGCTGGAGCCAGCAATCCCGGAATTTGCCCCGATAGATGACCGAGCAATCCGTGGCGCTCTCGGTAGCGATCGCGCAATTGCTGTACGGTTTCAATCCCCATATCTTCCAAGGAGCGATCTAAAAACATAGCGCTATAGAAACCGGGAGCGTGGTGCCCCACTTCTGTAACGAAGTTCTTATGTCCCAACATCACCAGTGCAGCATAGGCTTCTGCTTGGCTAGCAAACCCGCCTGGATGCCCCGATGCTTTGCTGGCAGTCACTTGCAGCGTTAGGTAGCGCAAGGCATCCGCATACAGCAAGGTTTGATAGACGGCACAGGGATCATTCGGCGCAGTAATAGCAGTTTTACCATCTAGAATCGCGGGCATGATGCCGTAGCGATCGAATTCAGGATAGGAATCAGCAAAATACTGAATCCCCTCACAAAATGCGGGAGCGGATGTAGGGTTTGGGGTTACTGCGGTCATGCGTGAGATACCTGGTTCAAGAGTAAAGGTGGGGAATTTGGCTTGAGGGGCTAGGGAACGGCATCCTAAAAACTACTGCAAAATACCCAATATCCTATACTACACAGCCATCTGCACAAAAGATTGACGGGAATATGTCACCTTTGCGTGAAGAGCCAAAATCTTTGCAGGTCAGGCATGAGAAATTGCGGGATGGACACGGGATGGACATTGATGGAAGCCTGACGAACTGCCGATTGCGAGTCGGGCTACAACTAAATTTCAGTGAAGATCACATAAACTTGCTAAACCCTATCGTCTAAGCCGTGAAGCCGTAACGATTTTGGTGATTGCGTTGCTTTCTACCTACTTCTTTCTACCTACTTGCTGATGGATTCAAACGGTTCAGAGCCGAGGGGGCTGGGAACCCACCCGGCGATCGCTTTGCGCTGTGCCACCAACGGCTGAGAGTGAACAATCGGCAACCGCAGCACCTCTTGATGCAGAATCTTATCTACTTGAGCATAGGCTTTGGCTCGTCCGGCTTGAGTTTGAATGGCTCGTCCTTGGTTCAAAAGCTGAAAAACGGTGGCATTCTTCCAGTCGCCGATGTCAGTGGTGGCACCGGGACCGTAGTGAGGAAAGTAAAAACTGTCAGGATCGCCATAATCTGCCGTCCAGCCCAGCATAAAAGATTGGAAGCCAGGTGGCTTACGCCGATTCGCTAGATACGCTGCCCAGTCCTGGGTTTTGAGGCTGACGCGAATGCCAACGGCGCTAAGGTCGGCGGCAAAGGCTTCGGCGATGGGCTTAGGCGTAGGAAAATAGGGACGGGAAACAGGCATGTACCACAGTTCTAGATCAAACCCGTTGGGGTAGCCTGCTTCGGTGAGTAGTTGTTTGGCTTTTTGAGGATCGAAGGGATAGGCGGTAAGACTGGAATCGTTTGCCCAGGCAAGGGTTTCTGGGAGAAAGTGAGGATCGTGGGTGCCTAAGTTGCCCCAAAAGGCTTGAACGATCGCGGGTCGATTGATTGCATAGGCGATCGCCTGCCGCACCTTCACATCCGACAGGGGCTTATAGCTAGGATTCAATGCCAAATAGCCTACGTTGAAGGAAGGACGAGCGATCGCCGTTAAATTGGCATCTGCATCAATTTCTTTCTTTTGATCCGGGGCTAAATCCACGGTGAAATCGATCTGTCCGGCGCGCAGTTGGGCTAGCCGAGCAGCAGGATCGGTGACAAAGCGGATGACCAGTTGATTCACCTTGGGAAAACCTGATCGCCAGTAGGTTGGGTTTTTCTCTAAAACAATGCGATCGCCGGTGCGCCATTCTTTAAACACAAATGGTCCCGTTCCCACTGCCAAAGAACCCGGCGTGCCATATTTTGCCCCAGCTTTTTTAACCGCTGTCGGGCTGGCGATGCCAAAATAAGCCGCCGCGATCGCGTTGGAAAAAGCGGCAAACGGCTGCTTTAGCCCGATCTCCACCGTTGCCGCATCCACCACCGTCACAGATTGCACAATCGAATCGGGGGAGTCTTTGAAGCCGCCAAACACCTGTGACCAGACTTCATAAATCTTGCCAGCGTTGCGGTAGCCCTGGGGATGGTTGGCATCCCACCAGCGATCGATATTAAACTTGACTGCCTCCGCATTAAAAAGAGTGCCGTCTTGAAACTTTACCCCTTGTCGCAGTTTAAACGTCCAGGTTTTGCCATCGGCAGAGGCTTTCCACTCGGTTGCCAAGGCTGGCTGGAGGTCAGTTGTCCCCGGCTTAAACTCCATGAGGCGATTATAAATTTGGTTTTGCACAATCAAGGAGTTGCCATCGGTGATGTTTCCGGGTTCCAAGTTTACGGGCTGCCCGCTCGATCCATAGACTAAGGCTGAGGATGGCGATACAGCAGTTCCACTGGAAGCGGGTGTGGATGGTTGCTTGCTCGCGGTGCAGTTGGTTAACACGATCGCCGCTATGAAAGCGATCGCCAGCCGCCAGCCCTGCCATTTTTGCCAAATCATTTGTTCTCCTTTCACCACGTTTCACCAAAGAACCTTATTTAGGATACGTCCTGATGCGAAATTTGGTTGGCATATCCACCTGATACGCAGTTGCGATCGCGCTCTGTTGCCACTCATTTAACCCAGCAATTGATCTGAGCAACCATACTTTAAAACAGCATGAAAACCATTAGTGCTTGGTAGTGTTGGACTTTTCTAACCTGACTATCAGGGCAATCTCAGCCTGCAATAGTTCAATGAGCGGAATATAGCTTCATATGCGCACCTCTCACAGGAAAATCACATGAACAAGAAACTAGCACTGGCGATCGCGTACACGCTCACTTCAGTGATGTCGATTAGCGTGATGGCTGCGCCAAACGGAGCGACGGAATCCCAAGCTTTGCTGGCAACCGCAGCCAAAGAGTCGGGTCGAGCAAGCTACTCCGAGCAGACGGCAGTCAAGTTTAAGCCCAGCGACAATGTGTATCTCAAAAGCGCTTTGGCAGTCAATTTCACCCCAGGTAAAGCGACGGTAACGCTGCCTTTATATCGAGGGCTGTCGTCCACTGGAGAGTCAGTCTATTACATCGTTACAGAATCATCTGACTTCAGCGTTGCGAAAGAACTGGGAATCAACTTTGCGCCCAAAATGAAGAACGCGATCGGATCTTCTGGAGCGCAAACCGTAACCATGAACGGCGGCTTGATTAAGTTTAAGGGCAATGTAGACTTTTCACCGCAGTATCAAGTCGAGCCGGGTTCTCCCAATCCGTTTCCTCCTAAAGTGGCAAAGCCGGGGGCGATTGGAGATGCAGAGTGGTCTTCAGTGGTTGTCATGCCAAGTCAAGTGGTTCTAAACGTTCAAATGGTACACAACGAGTCGGGTAGTCACGATCGCTTGATAGCGCTAGACCTCAAAAAGCGGACAGTAACCATGTCTATCTTGGACGGCTTCCAGGGTGGAAAACAATACTTCTATCATCTTGTGACGGATGTATCGGCAGAAGTGCCGTCTGTGCTGGAGAAAGGTGTTTTCGCTCCCCGGCTTGCTAACCTGCCTGAGATTGGTAAATCAACCCCATCTGATCGCTCTGCCTTGTTGGGCTTCTCTCCTGTGTTAAATGGGATCACTGACACTCGCACTGGTCAACATCAGGGCTTCACTGCATCTCTAGCAAACAGTGGGATTGATCCGATTAACATTTTCCCAATCCCGCCTTCAAATAACGATCGCTCGGCAGCAAATAACTACAGTCCGCTGTGGGATGCCCATGTAAATATGTGGACAGATGCGGCGGTAAAGGCAAACAAGGTCAGAAGAATTACCTCATTTGAAGACCTTAAAGGATTAGTGGGAGCAGGACTGGTTACTAGCGCATTCATCAACCCCGAAGGTGCTGGCAATCCCTGGCTGTTTGGGCTACGACCCACACGGGCGATCATCAACTGCCCGGTCATCGCGCATCCAGTTCTACCACAGTAGTTTCAGGTAATCATGATTTCCAGTGTGGGCGATCGCGAACCACACTGGAAATCAGCCAGCGAGAATTCGATTTTACCTAAATCAATTAAAAATTCCGGTTCGTTTATAGGATAAGTCCTGATGGGAGATTCGTTTGGCACAATATCCCGCTTGCGTGGTTTTAAGCGGCTATTCTGAGATTACGAACTTGGCAGATAAAGCTGATTAGGTTCAGCCACCTTTTTTAATGCGATCGATTTCCTGCTGGAGTTGATCAATTTCTTGGCGTAAAACATCCACTTCGGTTTGCTTTTGGGATTGTGCAGCCGTTGGCGACTCAACCGGAACTTCGACTGAACCTTTTGCACCCGCACGGGCATAGGTTCCCTGACGAATTTGGCGATAGTCATTGGAAGCTGACCATTCGCGCAGATAGTGAACTCGCTCAACGGTGAAGGGGTGGCTGAGAAAAACGCCCGCCGACAGGTTGTTGTAGAGCAAAAACTTATAGATTTGATTGAGTCCATCGGCATCTAAGTTCTGGTAGCGATCGGCTTGTTGGATGAACTCATCCACGCTTAACTCGTGAGCATATTTGGTGCTGCCGCCTGCTATTCGCATCATGTTCGTCAAAATAGGCTGAAGATCATCGGTAACCAACAGTGCGGCGCGATCGGCAGAGAGTTCTGCTTTTCTCAACCATTCAAAAAATGCCGCGACCAATCCAGTACTCACCAAGGTACTCAGCCCAAAAGTACGCTCGGCTAGACCCGAAACAACTTGGGTAGTCCAAATTGCCATTTGGATCAGAATCGTGTGTTCACATTTGAGGTGACCCAACTCATGGGCGATAACAGTTCGCAGTTCTGCTTCGCTAACCAAATCGAGCAGCCCAGAGTTGAGCACAATAAACGGAAAATCTCGTCCCAACGCAAAGGCATTTACGGTGGGATTTTGGGAAACGAACAGGTTTGGCTCTGGATAAATATCTAAATCGCGTACGCACTCTCGAAAAATTTGGTGAATTGAGGCATATTGGCGTGGACCCACCTGAATGCTATTGCCTAGCTGATAAACAAACTGAGGGCGCTCAGTCAAATATTCAACAAACTTGCTGGCGACTAAATCGAAGCCTGGAACGCTGCGGAGAGTTTGCTCTGCTTGGCGATCGAGGGGATGTCTAAAGGCTTCGCTCGAAATTCCGGGATAGGTTGGCATAAAAGGGCAGGCTAGGGAACTTGGCTAACTATTTAATCGTAAGCGTTAGGGTTTTGTCGATCTTGTTCTTTTGTAGCGTATGCACCGGATTATTGACGGCAGCTAGATAATAATTTGCAACAATACAGATTCTCTGGGACATCCTTGATTTCTGTCGTGTAAGTTTCCCTTGGTTGTGTGCGGAACAAACCCTTTGGCGTAAAGCTGAGGGGTTTTTTGTGAGCAAAATACTACGTCTATTGCTCGGCTGCGCTCAACAAACGATTTAGCACCCGCTGCAATGTTTTGATTTCTTCCTCATTCTGCAAATGACAGGCAAAATAGTCTGCGATCGCTGCTGCATAAACTGACCAAATTTTTTGCTGCATTGCCAATCCGGCATCAGTTAATACTGCGAAAGTCCCCCGGCGATCGCTAGGGCAAGCATCCCTGCGTAATAAACCCACTTTTTCTAGGCGATCGACCAGGCGCGTCAGATTACTTCGGCTCAACAGCACTTTTTCCGCCAGATCACTCAGCCGCAGCCGATGATCTGGAGCTTCTTTTAGCGTAAACAACACGTCATACCAGTCCAACGGTGGGAGGTCTGCTTGAGCCAGCCTCAACTCAATTTGCTCTAGCAGCCGAGCATGTGCTGTGAGAAACAATCGCCACACGGAGCTTTGCAAATCATTTAGCTGCACTTTAGCGTTCATAGCCTTAATTTCTTAAAAAGTAGTTGCAATTACAACTAAATAGATTAAACTGATTTTAGTTGCAGATGCAATCATTCTGTTTGCAAGCATATCAAAGGCGGCAGGGGAATCCGCACCTATCATCAGGTTTCGGTACAACACTGGCAAACTGGCAAAGTTATTCACGAACGGTTTTATTATGGAGCGGGAACGATGTCTACTGAAACTCCGACTCTAAAGTTGATTAGTCACACGCTTTGTCCCTATGTGCAGCGCTCAATCATTACGCTGCTTGAAAAACAAATTCCCCATGAGCGCCAATACATTGACCTTGCGAATAAACCCGCTTGGTTTTTGCAGCGATCGCCCTTGGGTAAAGTGCCCATTCTGTTAGTCGGTGAAGATGTGCTGTTTGAGTCGGCTGTCATTTGCGAATATTTGGATGAAATCACTCCCGGTTCTCTGCACCCAGCGGATGCCCTGACAAAAGCCAAGCATCGCTCCTGGATCGAATTTGGATCTACTGTTTTAACTAAAATTGCCGCATTCTACAGCGCGACTGACGAAGAAATATTTGAAGCAAAACGTCAAGATCTAACCAACAGTTTTCAAATTCTCGAAGCGCAACTTGACGCATCGCCCTATTTTTCAGGAGATTCTTTTTGCCTGATTGATGCGGTCTATGCGCCGATCTTTCGCTATTTTGTAGTGTTTGAGCAATATCAATTTGAGTTCTTTACTCAAACGCCAAAAGTTAAAGCTTGGGGAGCAGCCCTGCTACAAAAACCTTCGGTGCAGCAGGCAGCCACAGAAGATTATTTTGAGCGTCTGCATGAGTTTTTGCAGCAGAGAAATAGTGTTTTGTCTAAATTGTCTAAAAGGATGTTTGAAAAGTCATTTCGTGAATAGTAAATGCGCCAATTCCCCAAAATCCCGCCACTAAGCGTAACTAAGAAAATGTCTTGAAAGGCAACGCTGTCATTTTGTAGCTCGCTTCCGCAGCCAGTTGAGCTAGGGTCGCTTATTCCCAGGTTGCCACCAGCCTTAGCACGGTTGGAATCTCTTGATCGATCGCAAACTCTAGTTGGGTTTCGCGCAGCCCCAGATAGCCCGATTCAGCAAAAGAGAGTAACAATCGTTGCAGCGCCAGCCACACTTCGGGGTCATATTCCCAGTCGCCGTGTCGTTTAGTGTGAGCCGCGATCGCCTTCAGTGCCCAAAAGTAGCTGTTTCTCACCACTGAACCACTCTTTTTGAACTGCGGCAAATCGTCGTGATGAATAAACAAAATTTGCTGTTTGATGCTGGCTCTCATGAACTGAATAAAATGGTAACTATGAACCATTTTATCTCAAGTAGAGCATTGAGAAACGGGAATCTCAATCCGAAATTCTGCCCCTTGTTTGGGTGCGGAAACACACTCCAGGGAGCCGCCATGTTTTTCAGTGACGATTTGATAGCTAATTGAAAGCCCCATCCCAGTTCCTTTGCCAACTTCTTTAGTGGTGAAGAATGGATCAAATAATCGCTTTTGCACACTATCGGGAATGCCGGAGCCGTTGTCTACGATCGCGATCAAAAGCCGATTGGATGTCAATAACTCAGTGCGAATCTGGATTAAAGGTGCATCAGGTTCGCGATCGCCCGTTTTCCTAGCCCCATCGATGTTCTCTTCCAACGCATCGATCGCGTTGCTAAGGATATTCATAAACACCTGATTCAACTGACCGGCATAGCATTCTACCAGCGGCAAATCGCCATAGGTTTTAATAACTGCGATCTCAGCGCGTTCTGGCTTTCCTTTGAGCCGGCTTTGCAGAATCATCAACGTGCTATCAATGCCTTCGTGAATGTCTACCGCTTTCACTTCTGCCTCATCCATGCGCGAGAATGTTCGCAAAGAAGCCACAATCGCCTGAATCCGCTCTGATCCCACTTTCATAGAACTCAGTAGCTTGGGTAAATCCTCTAGCAAAAACTCTAGATCAATTGCCTCAATTTTGTCTCGAATCGTGGCTGTGGGAGTCGAATACTCTTGTTGATATAACTCCAGCAGATCGAGCAACTCGCTCACATATTGATCGGCATAGATCAGATTGCCATAAATAAAGTTGACTGGATTGTTGATTTCGTGGGCAACGCCTGCTACCAATTGCCCCAAGCTTGACATTTTCTCGCTTTGCACCAGTTGTGATTGAGTGCGCTGCAACTGCTTTAAAGTGTCGGTTAGTGCTTGTGCCTGTTGCCTCAAGCAGTTTTCAGAGGCTTGAAGCTGAAGTTCGGCTTGTTTGCGATCGCTAATATCAATCCCGATGCCCCAACCAGCCCAGCCAGAAACCGAAAACTGCCCCGATAAGTTTGACCAAAGAATAGTTTTGATCGTGCCATCCTTACACCAAATTTTCCATTCCCAATTGCGAAAATTGTTGCCAAGCCGCGCCCATGTTTGAATCATTTGTTCTCGGTAAACTGGCTCAGCATAGAGCAATTCCATCGCGTTGGGGTTGCCAATAATTTCATTAGCGCTATATCCAGTAACCCGCTCACACTCACTGTTCCAGGTGATAATACTGCCCTTTTCATCAAACGCATCCATCATTACAGGCATGTTTTGCAAAATGCTTCTGAGGGTATCTTCCTTCTCTCGCAGGGCTGCCTCCGTTCGTTTTTGCTCTGTGATATCAATGGATACCCCTAGCAACCCGGTGATGCGATCGCCATCCCAAATAGGAGCCAGAATTGTAGAGTAGAACTCGTCATTATCACCGCGTCCCTGGCAATCTTCTTTGTGGATAATTTCGCCAGCTAAAACGCGATGACACTCTTCCAGCCAAGCGTCAGTAATTTCTGATGGAAGGTCTAGGTCTTGGGGCTGTTTGCCAATCAAATTGCCCCAATGATCAAGCGCCGTAGGATTTTGAATAATATAGCGAGCATTTACATCTGTTGCCCAGACTCCAACCGGCAGGTTCGCCATCAACGTTCTGAGGCGGGCTTCACTTTCTCGCAAAGCAGCAGTCCGTTCTTCCACACGAGTTTCCAGAGCTTCATTTAACTGCTCTAAGGCAAATTCTGCTTGCTTACGCGGCGTAATATCTCGAATGCTGCCAACCAAAAATTGATGGTTGTTTTGATCGGTAAAAGGAGATTTTTTAGTGGAAATGGTAATGGTTTTGCCATCTTTATCGGTGAAAGACTCTTCATTTTCGTGGGTATTACCGTGGGTAAAAACCCATTCATCTTTTTGCCAAAATGCTTCTGCTTCTGCTTCTGCTTTTGGAAAAAGGTCATAGTCCGATTTGTTCAGCAACTCAGCGCGATCGCGACCCAAAAATCGGCAAAATGAATCATTCACCAACACCCAGCGATGATCGCGATCTTTGACAAAGATGGGATCATCCACTCCATTTAAAACCTGCTTCAAAAAAGCCTTTGAATCTCTGATCTGATGTTCGGCTTCTTTAGCTTCAGTAATATCGCGGGCTGCCAAAATAACCGCATCACTGGATACAGGAGAGATTCTCGCTCCTAGCCATACATCGCGATCGCCCGCCCTGAGGTTATATTCACAGTAAACAGACTGCTGGCTTTCCAATGCCCTATGAATGTGAGCCAGAATCAGATCTGCCTGAGCAAGGGGCATCACCTCATGCAGCGTTTTCCCCAGCATATTTGCCAAAGGTTTGACTAGATTAATCGGATTAGTGGGGGCAATTTTAAGGCAACATCCCTCACCGTCTCTCATTAGCACCACATCGGTCATCGCCGAGAAAAAAGTGCGTAGCTCAGCTTCAGACTGTTGCAGTTGCAATTCGGTTTGTTTAGCGCAGGTAATATCTTCAATTGTGCAAACCACGCCGATCGCACTGCCGTGATCATCCTGTAGCGGCAATTTTTGAACGCTAACCCAAATCGGGTGATCGCAGGTATCCGTCAGTTCTAAGGTGTGGTGTTCAGCCTGGTTCGTTTGCAGGACAACGCGATCGCGATCGCTTAATAGCTGCGGCTGAAGGTCGTCTGGTAATTCCATCTCTAACTTGCCTAAAATTGCTTCTGGACAAGTCAAGCCAGCCGTGCGAGCAAATGCTCGATTACACCCTAAAAATTGATTGTTCTCATCTTTCCAATAAATCGCCTGGGGAATCGTGTTGATCACCCGGCTCAACCGCATTAAAGCAACTGCCCCTGACTCTGGACAGGCTGCATGATTGGCAAAATCCATCGATCTAGAAGATAGATTATTGGGTAAAGAATGCATTGGTTAATGGTTTCAGTGAGGGAAACAGGTCAGAAAATGCGCGTAATTTTCCACTAGTATTCCCTAACATGAAAACAAGCTAACGATTGTTCAATTGTCCAATTTTGGTTTGCTTTCAGTTTAGGTAAGCCCTCCATACCTTGATGTGCAACTAAAGTCAGCCCACCCTTGTATCGGGATAATCGTATTCAAGAGATGGGAATAGCTCTAGAAGAGCGCTTTGATTTGTATCAGCCATGCTTCTGGTTTTGCATCGTTGTTGTGTTTGAGCCTTAAACCTAGAGGTGAGTTTTGAAGCGGAAAGAATAGCTTTTAGATGTCGGGTTTTACTGCAAAAAAGGGTGACAGTAGGAATGCTTGAGTTCCGGGCGGTTGGGTGGGAAACTGAAAGAAGCGATCGCCCTTCTGATCGGCTACACTAATTCTTTGTTTGTGGATGCGTTGTATAAGGGGCAATGTCAAACAGAGTTTATGTCAATCTAATCTGTCCGTTGTCCTAACCGTAATAATGAATTGACCCTGGGTTTACTTTATATTTCTTTACCCAAACGAGGTTAAGAGGGGTTTTGTGAATTTCGTTTCATAGATTGCGCTATCTTACGGTTTACTAGCATTAGAGTTTCAACGCCACAAGCAGGGCGATCGCGGATTTCTCAGGAGCGCAAAAGATCTATGAAGGGTTTGGATTCCACTCAGGTTGAGCAATTGAAGCAAATTGCTGAGTATTTGTATCAGCAACGCCAACATCAAGGGATTTCCCTTGAAAAGATTGCCAAACAAACCTATATTCCGCAGCGTATTTTGCAGGCGATCGAATCAGCGCAGTTAGACATACTGCCAGAACCGGTTTATATCAAAGGGTTCATTCGTCGGTATTCAGATGTTTTGGGTTTAGATGGCATGATGATCGCTGATGCCTTTGATGTTGAACCTGCTTCGTTGGCTCACACTGCGCCTGAGATGCAACCTGAGCCGACTGTATCGGCTCCACGTCATGCCCCGCCATTAGTAGAGCCACAAACCCAACAACGAGCCGAACGGCAAATCGATCGCAGCCCCCGCCCAGAGCGATCGCCCCAACCTAATTTATCCTTTTTACCTTGGCTAGGAGCAGGCATTGCCGCCCTTGCCTTGGGCGCACTTGCCTTTAGCCTACTAAACCAGCCTCAACAAAATGCTGTGACTAATCCCACTGCAACCAACGTTCCCGCTACATCATCAGGCTCATCTTCGCCACAAAAGCCTTCCACGCCTGACCCTAGTGCATCCGCCGTACCCAGCGTTACAGGCACAACCTTAACAGCAGGATCGCCGGTGCAAGTTGATCTGAATTTGACCGATCGCTCTTGGCTAGAAGTTTCGGTAGATGGCAAAGTTGCCTATGAAGGCTCGTTAGACAAGGGTGAAAAGCGAACCTGGAAAGCAAAGAAAAATATCCTACTTGTGGTGGGGAATGCCGGTGCAGTGGTTGCTTCCTTTAACCAAGGTGAAGCAAAAGCGCTTGGCAAGCCTGGATCTGTAGTAACGGTGGCGTTTCCCACTCCAAAAAAATCGCCCTCTCCCTAACCACTAAAATCATCCAATCAAGTGTAGGGGCGGGTCTTGTGCCTGCTCCTACACTTGATTGAGGGCACCCAGAAGAAGCGTCCCTAGCAGACACCGATATTGAACCTTTAATTGCTGATTTACTAGTTGCGTACCTTTGCGGCTTAAATCTGGTTAATCTATTGACGATCGCTTCATCTTCGTTTAACGTGAACAGCGACTCTTTTTAGGTTGATCGCTGACCACAGGATAAAGTGTAACGATGCCTCAAATTTTCACAAAAACCGACTACTTGCTGCGCGAAACCTGGTTGGGTCTGCGGCGCGGCGGCTGGATGAACTGGGCAGCTATCAGCACGATCGCGGTACTGCTGTTTTTATTTGGCATTAGCCTGCAAGCATCCTGGCAGTTTGAAGGCTTGCTCAATCAATTTGGCAACCAGCTAGAAGTGTCTGCCTATCTCGATACGGGCATACAGGCGGCTGATTTGAAACCGAGCATTGCGGCAATGCCAGAAGTAGCAGCAGTGGAAGCTGTTTCTAAGGAAGCAGCCTGGACGGGATTAATTAAGGAATTGGGCATTTCAGAAATCAATGGTGCCACGAAACAACTGGAAGGAAATCCGCTGGTTGACGAACTCAAAGTAAAAGCGAAATCTCCCGCTGCCGTGCCTGTTTTGGCAGCAAAGCTCTCGCAGCTACCGGGAGTGGATGAGGTGATATTTGTAGATGAAGCGGTCAAACGGGTGGCTCAGCTTAATCAAGGGCTGAAGTGGATTAGTTTGGTGGTAGTCAGCCTATTAACCGCGACCGCGATCGCTGTGATTACCACTACTATTCGGCTGATCGTCATGGCACGACGGCGCGAAATTGAAGTAATGCAACTGGTCGGTGCCACCACAAGCTGGATCTACCTGCCGTTTATTTTGCAGGGTATCGTCTTTGGCGTGGTCGGAGCCGCGATCGCTTGGAGCCTGCTGACCACTTTGCAACAATTTCTCAATCGCCTCCTCGCCCAACAGCCAGAATTTGTCCAATTCCTCACCAATGGGTTACAGGTTAGCCCTTTCCAAACGCTATTTCTCGCGGTTATTCTATTGGGTTTAGGTAGCTCAGTTGGGGTGATGGGCAGCCTGTTTGCCGTTCGCAAAATCGCCACGAGGTAGCGATGACTCAATGGAACTGTTTACTTCAAAATTTGGGAGAGTGGCAGGGTTCATTTACTCGCTTTTCGGCGCAGGGAGACGAAATGGAGGATACGCCGACGGTTGTTTCCTTAGAAGGGCTGAATGACAACCAAACCATCCGCCAAATTATTCGTCGCCTCACTCCAGAACCCAATGAAAAAGTTTTGGAATACAGCACTCTGGGTCGCGGCATCCTGTTTTTTGAAGATGGCGCATTTTCTCAAGGATCGCTTCAGTTTGCTCCGTTTTCAGAATTTGGCGCAGAGTTAGGCTTGATTTATGGCGATCGCCGCTTGCGACTGGTGCAATTGTTCAATCGCCAGAGTCAGTGCGATCGCGTCACCTTGATTCGAGAACATCGGGCTGGAACAACGACTTTAGAACTTCCGCCATTGACTGTCGATAATCTAGTCGGCATCTGGAACGGAGAAGCTACGACGCTGTATCCCGATTGGCGAGAACCCAGCACTTTTTCGAGCAGGCTACACATTCGGCAAGAGGGCGATCGCCTACTCCAAGAGTTATCATTTGGGTCGGGTGCATCTAGTCGAGCGATTGCTTCTGTCGCCGAGATTGACGGAAATCGGCTGACGTTTACGCAAGGTGTTCAGCCCGTTCAGGTGGTTTTACTGCCCAATGGCGCATCGTCGAACTGTCCAATCCAAATCAAATCAGGAGAAGCTTTTTTCCTAGAGGCTGGCTGGCTAATTCAGCCCAATTTGCGCCAGCGAATGATTCGTAGCTATAGCGACAAGGGCGAATGGCTCAGTTTAACCTTGGTGACGGAACAAAAAGTTTCTGCGGAGTAGGGAACTTAAAGTGCTTGGGCATACTCAAAAGAACGAGACGTTTGCGGTAGGCAAAAAGATGATTCCACAACGATATGGTTCACTCGCTACAGCGATCGCGGTTGGTCTATTAGCCGCTTACATCAACCCTACGCTTCCAGCCAATGGAGTGTTAGCAGGGATTAAATTTATCCCGAACGCAATCGCCCAAAAACCATCATTACCGTTTCCGCTGGATGGTAAACCTGTGTATGTGCGTCAGGGTAACCAATGGCAAGAAGCCTTACTGGTCGGCTATGCCTGGAATAGCCAATCGGGTGTGCGCTACGACGTGAAATATACCCAGAGCGGCAGCACCGAGAAAGGGGTTGGGGTTGACCGGATTAAATCCCTCAGCGACTCACAAAAAGGCGGGATTGCCACTGCGGTGTATGACGTATCCAGTCAGGCAGGCGTTCAGCAGATGCTCAATGCTCACAACGACTGGCGTAAACGAACTGGAGTTTCTGCCGTCACCTGGTCGCCCCAGTTAGCAACCATTGCTCAACAATGGGCAACCAAACTCCTGCAAGAAAACCGCTTTGAACATCGCCAAAACTCTCGCTACGGGGAGAATCTGGCATCTGCATCTGGGCAACAGTTGAGTCCAGAGCGCGTGGTAAAAATGTGGGGCGAGGAAGTGAGCGATTACAACTACAAGGCGAATAGTTGCAAACCGGGCAAAATGTGCGGGCACTACACGCAAGTTGTCTGGCGTAGCACTAAACAAGTGGGTTGCGGCATGGCACGCGGCAACGGTCGAGAAGTGTGGGTTTGCAATTACGATCCACCAGGAAATTTTGTAGGACAAAAACCGTATTAGCGAGAGTCGGACAACTTGCTCGAACGTTAAAAATGTGTGGTTTTAGAATCGCTTAAGCAAACCAAACGCATTAGCAGAGAAAGCAAAAAGCTACAGAGTGCAAAAGCATCTGTAGCTATGATTTACTGACCTTAATCGGTTTTGTTATTAGATAGGACTATCGCAATCATTTTTTCCCTTCAGCTTTCTCTAGCCCAGTCTTGATCCGCTCTTCAATTGAAACTGCTTTGCGCGAGTTGCTAGGACGGCTCATTTTGTCCATATCTGCGCTGCCTTGCACTTCATTCAATCCTTTGTTGGCTTCCTTTTGAACGTCTTCCATAGAAGGAACACCATTTTGGATCACATCTTGCGATTTGTCGATGATGTCGTTCAATGGAGCTTCCCCTTTTGTCATACTGCTAGGGGCAGTCATATTGCTACGGGCAGTTTTACCACTAGCTAAAGCTGGGAAAGCGGTTGAAAGAAGTAAGATTGCACAGGTGAAACCAATTAGTACTGTACGAATGGATTGGTTTAAACGAGTACGGATAAAGTTCATGATAAGTTCTCCAATGGATATATGTGAAGTTTCTACAAACCAATCAAACCTAGTCAAAGATAGAAGTAAATCGATTAGAAAACTTCCTATTTTTTAGCTTTAATCTTAGTCATCACTAAGTTCTATTTAGCGACGGTAAGAAAGGCTTGATTTCTTTCGTTGATGTTTACATCCTCTCTTTTACTTGAAATAGGCTGTTCGCTTCATCAGTCTAGAGGCTGAAAATTCCTTTGCTAAATAGGGTGATATGTCTTCCTATTGGTTGATAGATTGGCGATCGCCACCCAACAAATCAACATTAAAAAGCGTCAGAGTGGTTTCTGACGCTTGGCGCTAGTTTTTAAGCGATCGCGTTAGCAATTTGCGCTATTAGTTCGCTCTGAGGTTAACGCCCAAACTGGGAGTGGGTGGAGAGACCTGAAAAAAGCCGAGCGGGTCTTCGTCCCTAGAACGCTGAGTCGGGGTGCGAATTAGATCCTCAGGTAGTCCAATCCCTGTAAGTGGCGACTTAATAGCCCTGGGTTGAATCGAATTTACTACATCATTCAACTTTTTAATTTGAGTCAAGGTTTTGTCTGGATTTGCAGAACCAGGTCGCCTGACCGAAACTGGCTCTGGAGTTAAAAAATCGATAGAGCGCCCTTGAGAGGGGCTTACGGGATAGTTTTCTTGGGCAATAGCCGCAGCAGCCACCGCGATCGCTCCCACAAAACCAAGACATAAGGCAGATAGATATTTCATAATTTTTTTGCGATAGCTTTCAACTCAACAGGCTGATTTAGAAAAAATATGCGCGATCGCTCACTCTCAAAGCTTGACTTAGGCTAAATCTGTTCTTTCTAGAAGCTATACGTAAGCCACAGCCTGTTCTCGAAGACTTGTATTGTATCTCAACAATCCCAAGGCAAAGGTTGATGCCGTTCAAAAGCATAGATTTTACAAAGCCTCAGCCAACACGCCACGATTGAACCGCATTCTATGATTCCGCTTCCACCCAAACGGATACTGAGCCACCATTACAGCAAAAATCTCCCCAGCCATGTTCATTCGTGCGAACGGGTTCAGCCACATGCTCAGTAATGTCGTGAAAAACCGCATTCGATCTGCCAACTTCCATCCACTTGTTGCCCCCAGAACCATCGCTCATCACCACTGCCATTGCCTTAGAGTCGAGATTGCCCAAGCGCGTCCAACCAATGCAATCGGGATGGTCAAAATAGTCATATTGGGCACCGTGAGCAAAATGCTGACGGGCGTAGAGAAATTTATCAATTAGCCAGCGATGAGAATTGAGCCAAACCTCATGTTCTTTACCGTCTTGTCCCTTGTCGTAATAGTGCGCTCCATAGTAGTCGGCATAAAACACGCATGGGTAGCCTTCCTGGCGCAGCAAAATTAGTGCATAGGCAAGGGGCTTAAACCAAGGTTCCACCACCGATTCTTGCAGTTGCAAAGGTTGGGAGGCATGGTTTTCTACAAAGGTAACCGCCAAACTAGGCTGCTCTCGCATTAAGCTGCCGTTCAAAATGCGACGCATATCAAAATGTCCACCCGCACGACTGGCGCGGTGAAAGTTATAGTGCAGCGGTACATCAAAGAGAGAGAGTTGCCCACTCGTTTGATCAATAAATTCATGTAGGGATTCCACATCGTCCGCCCAGTAATCTCCAACGATGAATATTTCGCGGTTGGCAACGCGGCGGATATGGGTTAGCCATTCGACACAGAATGTAGCGTGGATGTGGGCGATCGCATCCAACCGAAATCCATTCACGCCCGTGGTGGCTAAGATCCATTCGCCCCATTGCTTCAACTCTTCTTGCACTTTGGCAGAGGTGGTATCGATCGCGCAGGATGTTGAAAAAGCCTCTAAACAATGACGCGGATCAACCTCCGTTTCAAAATCCTTGTCTTTGAGCCGATAAGTCGTGCGATCTCCCGGTTTATCGAGGTTGTGATGAACGCAATCAAAATGCCGCCCGTGCCAGGTCATGTCGGAATATTTGCCGTTACGACCCGGAAACGTAAACTGGCTGAGAATTTTGATTGTTTGGCTGGGCACTGTTCCCGTCGGAATCACTTCGCGAAACGCCCACTGGCGATCGTCCACCCGCCCCGCGATCGCCTCCACCACTTCTGCCGCATCTCCCCCCGTCTTGTGACCCAGAACGGTATCTGCATACACCTGCATCCCGTGCTGCTGAGCCGCTTGAATCGCTGCTAAATATTGCTCACGAGTGCCATATTTTGTGCGGATAGTGCCTTTTTGGTCAAACTCGCCCAGGTCAAATAAATCATAGGCAGTGTAGCCCATATCGAGATCGCCCTCGCTTCCCTTGTAGGCAGGTGGTAGCCAAAGTGTCGTAAAACCCACGTCTGCTAAATCCTTGACCTGATTTTTCAGGGTGTCCCAGTGCATCCCATCGTGAGAACTATTTGCCTGGAAGTACTGCATCATCACACCATTGATTTCTGTCATGCGGTTGCCTTAAATAAGTGACGACTGGAGCTTACAAAAAGGGACGTTGCTCAATGCAAGTATGATTTTTGGCTGTAGGGGTAGTGTCTTATGCCTACCCTGATGGAGGTTGAAGGGAACCACAAGGGCTTATCCCTAGGAATTCTATGCCCAGATTCAGCAATGCACCCGATCGATGCCTCTCAATTGTGCCTTACAGGTTTTGTAATCCTTGAAATAAACCCCAGCAAACGCCTGTGAGAAAGTCTAGATCCAGCGTTTCCAGGCGATCGCTGGGTTGGTGATAGTGCGGGTTTCGCATGAATGCCGTATCGGTGACCATAATCGCTCGGTAGCCGCAATCCCAAAAGGGCGAATGATCACTTAGGCGAGTCGAGGGAATAAATTGCCCTGCTACGCCTGCGGGAAGCCACTGAGCCGGGGTTCCCACTTTGCAAATGGCATGGTGGAGATGGATCAAATCGGGAATGGTAGATGCGTTGCCAATCAGCGCAATAAAATCGCCGCGATCGGGGTAAAACTGCTTTAATCCGGGCGGATAGCTTTGAGAATTGGGTTCTTTGCTGCAATAACCTAACATTTCTAGAGACAGCATCAGCCGCAAGGGTTGGTCTTGCTGCCGCATCGCTTCTGCGTATTGCTGGCTGCCCACCATGCCATATTCTTCTAGGTCAAAGGCAATTAGGCGCACCGGATGACGAGCGGGAGCGGCAGAAAATAATCGTGCCAGTTCTAGGAGGGCGGCAACACCGCTGGCGTTGTCATCAGCGCCCACGGTGCCGGGAACTGCGTCGTAGTGGGCACCAATAATCATCGGCTGGTGATGGGCAAAGTTTGGCTGCGCAGGCAAATTTAAAACCAGATTGGTGTGAGTCAGTCCGCGATGGCTAAAGGTATGGTTTTCAACGGTGCCCCACTGCTGAAGCTGATCGTGAATATATTGCTGGACGTAGAAATGTCCAGCCGTTGCCAGGTAAGGATCACGCTCCCGCACAATTTCTAGCAAGTGCGATCGCACTCGATCTTTCAGGTCATCCTTTTCCACCATGGATTCGCCCTTAAACAAATTCACCCTGGGCAACCAAAATCACTTTGCCGCCCACGGATACATCAATCCTAACCTCTGTTTTTTCTGCGTTTAGCAAAATTAAGGAGGGTCTGCCAATTTCGTAGCCTTGCTCAACCTGTGCCTCAACCGTCGGCGTTCCCCAGTATTCATACTGCGCGAGATATCCGGCAAAACAGCCGTTGGCGCTGCCTGTTGCCGGGTCTTCGGGAATGCCGAGATAGTGAGCAAACATCCGGGCGCTGAAGTGATTGGCGGGATGGCGAACCTCTGGACAAAAGGCAAAAATCATCTTGGCTTCGAGTGAATCGAGTAGGGCAGGCAGGCGATCGCTGTTCACCTGAATTCGCTGTAGCGCTGTTAAAGTTTTGAGCGGCACGATGATAAACGGTACGCCTGTTGACACCTCTTGAATCGGGAACCGTGGATCAATATCGCTGGTTTCGAGACCTAGAATGGGAGCGATCGCTCCGGGCGCAATCTTTTCACCAAAAACAGGCGGATTTTGTTTCATCCACAGCATTTCCGGCAAGCCATTTTCATAGAGAATCCGAACCGGAATTTGCCCCACCACGAGATTTAAAGTCACTGTCTCCATTGCTTGTTGAATCACCTTTTGCTGCAAAATAAATGCCGTTCCTAGAGTCGGATGTCCGGCAAACGGCAACTCCTGCACGGGCGTAAAAATTCGCACCGAATATCCTCCTGCTTCCGGCTCCAACGAGGTAATAAATGTGGTTTCCGAAAAGTTAAGTTCCTTGGCGATCTGCTGCATTTCTGCCGTAGAAAGATCGCCCGCCTGCGGAAAAACCGCCAGTTGATTCCCCGCATACTTCTTTTCTGCAAACACATCCACAATGTAAAAAGGCTGATTCATAGATTTCAGGTTCCAGGTTTCAGGTTTCCATTCGTTAATTCTTCACTCGCCATATCTTCTACAGAGACATTACGTCATTCGTCATATCTCCTGCGGAGACGCTACGCGAACGTCATTCGCCATTTGTCAAACGCTCCAGCGCTTCGTCGCACCATTCGATCCAGTCGATCTCATAGCGGATGCCACGCCGCAGGGTGAGGTAAGGGAAGGTTTGTTCATTAGAAAGGCGATCGCGGTCAGCAAAAAACTGCTGTTCAATCTGGTGATAATTTGCCAATGTTTCAGTATGAATCTGACGATGGCGCTGAATTTCCTGACAAATAGTGTCTGTTCCCGCGATCGCCCCAGCAAACACTTTCACCAAAATTTCTTCTTTTACAGCGCTCACATCACAAGGCTGGTTTGCCCATGCCACAAACTCCTGCTGCCCCAAATCGGTGATGCTGTATAGCTTTTTATCGGGGCGACCCACCTGGGGAATGGCTTCGACGGTGACCCAGGCTTGTTCCTCTAGCTTGGCAAGCTCTCGATAAATTTGTTGATGGGTGGCTTTCCAAAAGCTGCCAACGGAGCCTGCAAAGGTTTTGGTCAAGTCATAGCCTGTAAAGGGACAGTCTAGTAAAAGCGCAAGAATCGCGTGGGCGAGTGCCATCTTTTTTAGCCAACTGCAAAATGATATGCAACTATTGACATATGCAAATTATCGCATATGATTAAATTAAGTAGCGCAACTAATTGCATATTGTACCTTCTGGAGAGCAATTGACTGCTTCTGCTTGAATAGATCTATCCAAAGCGATCGCATGTAATTTCTTTCAGTTGCCCTGCTTTTTTGTTCTATCCTCCCTCACACTACGAGCCTTCATCATGACAACCACACTTCGACCCGTTCAAACTTCCGCTTGGGCAAATGCCGTTCTTCAATCCGCCCAAGAATTTGCTCCCACATCTCTATCGATTTTGTCGGGTGCCCTTCCTGCTGGATTGCGTGGCTCCCTTTACCGTAACGGTCCCGCCACTTTAGAACGCGGCGGTCAACGCATGGGGCACTGGTTTGATGGAGATGGCGGTATTTTGGGTGTTCACTTTACCGATGCTGGGGCAACTGGGGTGTATCGCTACGTGCAAACCGCCGGGTATCAACTCGAAGAAAAAGCGGGAAAACTGATCCTGGCTAGCTATGGCATGGTGCCAGCGGGTCCACTCTGGCAGCGCTTTAATAAAGATGTCAAAAACGTGGCGAATACTTCCGTGATAGCGCTGCCCGATAAGCTGCTGGCACTGTGGGAGGGCGGCGAACCCCATGCTTTGACGCTGGATACTTTAGAAACGATTGGCTTGGATGATTTGAATGGATTGGCACAGCATCCCTACTCGGCTCATCCCAAGCGCGATCCAAAAACGGGAGCGATTTTCAACTTTGGAGTGAGTACGGGCGCAAAAAGTTTATTGCATGTTTATCGCAGCGACGCTAGCGGCAAGATTCAGCGGCAAAATGCGATTCCGCTGAGTGGGCTACCCATGATTCATGACTGTGCGATCGCCGGAAAATATTTAGTCTTCTGCATTCCGCCCGTCCGCCTAAACGTGTTGCCGCTGCTTGCCCGGATCAAAAGCTATAGCGACGCGCTCCGGTGGCAGCCTGAAAAAGGCACCGAAATTGTGGTGGTAGATCAAGAAACGCTGGAAGTCGTCAGTAGAATAACCGCAGAACCTTGGTATCAATGGCATTTTGGCAATGGCTATGAACTTCCTGATGGCTCCATTACGATTGAAATTTGTCGCTATCCAGACTTTCAAACCAATCAGCGCTTAAAGGAACTCTCCACTGGTTCGGTTCAAACGGCTGCGGTGGCGACTCTGTGGCATTTAAGGCTTGATCCCGTTTTGGGCAAAGTGCTGGAAAATCAGCAAGTGCTAGACCGAAGCTGTGAGTTTCCGGTGACTCAACCCCAAGACGTGGGGCAACCCTCGCGCTATACCTACCTTTCAGTGCATCGGCAAGCAACTGATGTGCAAACCGAAGTGTATGACGCGATCGCCTGCTTTGATCACCAAACCGGGACTTTAACCGAAGCAAATTTGGGCGGTCAGCGCTATCCCATGGAACCCATTTATGCGCCGGATGCTCAAAATCCTGACCGGGGCTGGATTTTAACGGTTGTTTTTGACGGTGCTATCAATGCGAGTGAAGTGTGGATTTTTGATGCGGAACATCTAGATGAAGAACCTGTGTGTCGATTGGCACTGCCGACGATCGTGCCTATTGGCTTTCACGGCACCTGGAAACCAGCATTGTGATCGACAGTAGCGGTAGAGGCAGTTCTAAAGTACCCAAATCTAGAAAAAACTTACCATCCTGGATAGAAGATTAATCTAAATCCACCGTTGTGTTGAACTTTAGTAAGTATCGATTGATACGATAGACGGATCTCAGTGGACAAGGCTAGGATGCCAATCATGAGTGCATTACTGCATTCAAGCAATTTGCAGACCTGATTAGCACCCTTTCACCTCATCTATTACCGAGAACTACTATGAAATTCCAACACTTGTCCGTGGTTACTGCTTTGACCGTTTCTGCGATCGCTGG
>CASBQE010000105.1 GCA_949127665.1 Synechococcales cyanobacterium PMM_0083 | reverse complement strand
CAATGGCGGAGAAAAATACACTAACAACCCAAGATGCTTTAACGACTCTTAAAAGCATGTTACCGGGAGTTCAAATTTTCGAGCCAGTTCCTAAATCAGTCAAATTTGCTGAATCGAATCTGGCACGAGAGCCAATCCATGTTTACTCCAAAGATAACAAACTCGTAAAACCCTATCGGGCGGTTGTGAAAGAACTGATGAGGCAGGTGCAGTAATGACAAAGCGGCGGCTTTCAATGGCTGATGAATTTTTAACCAAGACAGAAGAGTTTTTAGATTTTGTTGGAGTGAGTAATGCTCAGCCTTCGTCCCAACTGGGGGATAACCTGCAAAAAGATGGGCATCCAAGTAACCACTTGCTTGCGATCTCTCAAATTCAGCTTCCCGCTGGACAACCCCGCCGCTACTTTTCTAGTAAAGCAATGGAGAGCCTAATTACCTCCGTCAGGCAACATGGGATTCTGCAACCGATGTTAGTCCGCCCAATCGCATCTGATACCTATGAATTAGTAGCAGGAGAACGTCGCTATCGAGCAGCTCAAGCAGTCGGTTTAACGGAAGTGCCTGTTGTGATCCGAGATTTGACATCGCAGGAAGCCGTTCAAGTTTCCCTACTGGAAAACCTTCAGAGAGAAGACCTTAATCCAGTTGAAGAAACCGAGGCGATTCTGCAACTGCTATGTCTTAACCTGAAATGCTCTCGTGAAGAAGTTATTTCTCTTCTAAATCAAGTTGCTCACATCAAGAAACAAGGGGGCGAACTTACGAATAACGTTATTCGTGAGCAATGGGAGATTATCGAACGATTGTTTAACGTTGTTGGTAGACTTACTCCCGACAGCTTTCGCAGCAATCGTCTACCGTTGCTGAATTTACCCGACAACATTCTTGAATCACTACGGGAAGGCAAGGTTGAATACACAAAAGCACGGGCGATCGCCCAACTTAAAGATGAGAACGAACGGCATAAGCTGCTAGAGAAGGTAGTTCAGGAAGAGTTATCTGTTCGAGAAATTCGTGATTACATTCATACAAATAAACCGCCTCAATACCAGGATGATCTACTTAATAGAGTGAATTTGGCATACAAAAAGATGAAACAGGTGAAGGTTTGGGAAGATTCTCAAAAACGTAAGCTGTTAGAAAAGCTAGTGCTTCAGCTAGAAGAACTCATAGAGTAAAACACTGAAAGATTAAGAGTTTACTCTCAACCTTCTGCTTTGAACAGCGACTGGAGACGATCTTGCTCCTCCCGTAACCATTGCTTTAACTTTGCTTCTGAAGGCAAAGCCACTAAATAGCGCGAAACAAATAATTGATTATCCATTCCAACGGTAGCAAAATGAACTTCTTCAGCATCTTTTTCAGAACAAAGTAGAATGCCGACAGGTGGGTTTTCGTCCGGTAAAGTCACTTCTTGTTTGAGGTAATTTAGGTAGAAATTCATTTGTCCAGCATATTCCGGCTGGAACTCTCCTAGCTTAAGGTCAATCGCAACTAAGCATCGTAAACGGCGATGGTAAAATAGTAAATCCAAAAAGTAGTGTCGATTAGCGATCGTAATGCGAAACTGACGATCCACAAAGCAAAAATCTCGTCCCAACTCGTGGATAAAATGCTGCAAATGGTTTATCAATGCCTGTTCAAGATCGGATTCTGTATAAGCCGACTTTTCCTCTAGCCCCAAAAATTCCAGGATATAAGGATCGCGCAAGACGGTAGTGGGGGTATCTATCAATCGCCCTTCCTGTGCCAATATCAAAACTGCATTCTTATCTTTTGACAAACCTGCTCGCTCATAAAGCATGCTGCTAATCTGACGCTTCAACTCTCGAATTGACCAACCGCTTTTCACGCATTCCAACTCGTAAAATGCGCGCTTTAATGGGTCATCCATCCGGCAAAGTTCCATCAAACTTGACCAAGCAATATTGCGCACCAACCGTAGGTAATAGTGTTCATCCTGCCAGGGAAATGTCTGCATTGTATCAATCCGCGCTTCTAGAGAAGGAAAGCGAATCGTCCAATCGTTCGAGTCCTCAATCACTGGGTTCAAGCCCAGCCCAGACGTATTTGCTCCAGATTTTTCAGATAAGTCAGACAGTATCTGGCTTTTTGCCAGGGCATCATCAGGAAAAGGAAATAAGTCAGACAGTGTTTGGCTTTTTGCAAAAACAGGGTAAGTCAGGGCGAATTTACGGAAATTTTTCAAGTTACTGAGGGACAAACCTTCATAACCGCGTTCTGCCAGATCAGCCGCAATACCTCTTAAGAGGGCTTCCCCATAGGTTGCCCGGTCTTCACCATTTTGCTCATACTCAACAATATGTGCACCAATGAGCCAGTTCCGTAGAGTCAGAGCTTGATTAATCGCCTTTGCGATCGCAGCTTGGGCTGAAGTATTAATTTGCCCAATTCCATCCAGGAGGCGTTGATATTCCACTCTCAATCCCTTTTACATCAATGCGAGTAACGCTATGTACTGTAGCAACAATGCATACAACCTTGATAACAAACTCATAACTAATGGCAACGCAATTTTTCAGGATTAATTTGAAATTGAATATTAGGCACTTTTTTCTTGCCAGGCAGTTCTTGCGCTCCCAAAACATAGCCCTCTTGCTTGAGTTCATCTACCGTTCGCCAAAAGATTTGATTATTTCGAGATGAGTTGCTGCCCAGCAAATCCAAATTCTTAAACAAGTATTGCTTAGAAATGACTAGGTACTGACCATCTTGGGGAATATCCCACTTCATCCGACTTGCCAAATAAATCAGTAGCTTCGTTTTATAGTCACTCTTTGCATTGTTGCCCAACTTTTGGGTAATATCAATGCTGTTAGCAAACAGCACATAGTCGCCTGTACGACTGGGACCCTCAAAAAACTCTAGAGACACAGTATAAGCATCTGCCAATTCATAGGTGTAGTCTGCGGCTTTTGCCAGATCAAAATCTCGCGGAACATTGTCAATTTCGTAGTCTTTAATCCGTAATACACTTTTAATCATGACTTTGGCACCAATGTTATTCCCCTTACGGAGAGACTGTGCCAATACCAGTTCTGTGCGATGAAGAGCAACCAGATCGCGATTAAGTTGAGATCGCAGTTTTGAAGCAAAACCTCCGTCTTTCGTGCGGGTATATCCTAGACTTTCCAGCAAATCATTTGAGCGAAAGCATACTGACTGTCCTGTCCCCTGTTGTGCGGCCAGTCGATACAAATACAGCACAATAGAAACCTGTCGGGGATTGAGAAACGTCAACAGCGCCATAATCAAGCGTTGAATCCGTCGATCCTGAATTTTCTCTAGCCCTTTACTGATTCCCTGATCAGAACACGACTTTAAATCAAGTTTGGCATACTGATCTTTCAGATCTTCCCACTCTTCAGCCGACAGATTCTCCAGAGGCACTCGGCGAGTCACAGCTAGCTCGGTTGGATCACCAATATCAGCTTCTACCCGCATTTCTAAATAGTATCCATCCGCATCGGAGCGCAATATGGGCAAATGGACATCAGGATTCTTGAGTGCTGCTGCTGCCCTAGGTAACACCATAAGGAGTTGCCCATCTACTGGAAATAATGTGTCGTTTTGCTTGCTCACTGCTCGTTCCTATCGCGTGAGCAAATTGTACCAGCCGTGCATTGAACTGAGAAAATTTTCATCAGCTTTGTCAAGTTTCTACATTTAGGGTTTTTACCTACACTTATCCAAAAAACTGCTAAATGTGGACATCATCCTGTAACTCCGGCGTATGATTTTAGCTGCTTAGCCTGTAACTCCGGCGTATGATTTTAGCTGCTTAGCCTGTAACTCCGGCGTACAATCTAGCCTATAACTCCGGCGTATAGTTTTTTTGATAGCCTATAACTCCGGCGTACAATTTAGCCTGTAACTTCGGCGTATAGTTTTCTTCTCTAAGCGATGTAAAGATCACTAGACTCAAAATTTCATTTCAAAAGCCTGTAACTCCGGCGTACATTTTTACCTGTAACTCCAGCGTATTTCAACTTGCACGTTTATAACTCCGACGTAGAGTTTTCACCTGTAACTCCAGCGTATAGACTACCTATAACTTTGGCGTATTGTATACCTATAACTCCAGCGTACAGGCGATTTCAGGATGTTACGAATGAGTTCTTCCGATGTACACTGCTTCTATTCTTAGTTCGGATGTTCTTTGGAGGTTCAGATTAACATCGTTACTCAATGAGTAACTTTATTCATCTTTTTCCAAATAACAGAAAACCGGGGCAGAGTCTCGCCAAAATCTCCTACATTCCGGCTTTCTAGTGATAGAGAGGCAATTGCTCTTTATGTCTTTTATGCAAAAGCGTGGTACGTCACCAGCATAACCCCTTCTTAGTGCAGAAGTCGGTCTGAAGCTTTTTTGTGTTTATTTTGTGTGAGTAGAACTATTTAGGGTTCTGTTCCGTCTCCTTGGGATTGATGGAGCCAGTGGATGCGTATTGCTAGTCAAAGTACAGAACAGTTTCAATACATCCAAGAGTGGGAAGACAAATTTCTCGCACTCTTTCCGCATCGCTATGACTATATCCACGCTAAGCATCCAGAACCCGGACAAAAACCCGATTGGAAAACCGAAAGTCGTCATCCTCTGAGCGATCGCATCTTGTGTCAAGGCTCCTCCCTCTTCGGGGTACGCTTCGGCAAAGAAACCAACTACTGCGTCCTCGACATTGATGCAGGTAGCATCTACCATCCCCAGCGAGATCGTTTTGCCGTCTCCCGCATCCTCGTGGCACTCGAACCGTTAGGTTTAGTCAATGCCGTCTCCTGCACCAGTTCCTACAGCGGCGGATTGCATCTCTACTTCCCCTTTCAAATCGCTCAAAACACCTGGAAATTAGCGATCGCCGTTACGACCTTATTAGAAAATGCCGGATTTCGCCTCACAGGCGGACAACTAGAACTCTTTCCCAATCCCAGACCCTATGCTATTGAAGGGAGCCTCAGTCTTTTCAATGCCCATCGGTTGCCGCTACAAGCCGGCTCCTACTTACTGGACAACGACTTTCAAGCCATCTGGAGTGAACCGCACATCTTCGTCGAACACTGGCAGTTTGCTCAGAAGCGCAACACCGTGGAACGCAAAACTCTCCAACGACTGCTCAAACAATTTCAGCGCAAGCAGTATCGCATCTCAGGCAAAGCTGAGAAGTTTGTCAATGACCTGAATGCTGAAATTGAACTGGGCTGGACCGGCGCTGGACGGACCAATCGACTACTCGGTCGCATCGCCATGCGTGCCTACATCTTCCACCACATTCTCTGTGGGGGGGAACGATTAACCGGACAACCCCTGATTGATGCCATTGTCACGACGGCGCAATCATTACCTGGCTACGAAGACTGGTGTCAGCATCAACATGAAATTGAACAACGCGCAGAAGAATGGGCACGATGCATTGAAGGCAGCCGCTACTTCCACTATGGAGATGGCAATGGCAAATATAAATCAAAAACTGAAGTCAGCAACCCAGAATCACTCAGTTGGAATCAACAGCAATCCCAAGCAGCACGAGACCGGATTCGACAGGCGATCGCGGATTTACTCAACCACAACACCTTACCCAGGGGTGCCACCGCTCGATGGCAAGCACTCACTCAATACGGCATTGGCGGTGCATCGCTTTATAACCATCGGGACTTATGGCATCCCAACTATTTATCGCTCGAACCATCTGAACCTGTGGAAATCCCCCCAGACCCCCCAGCTTCAAACACGGATGCCCCGTTAGATTGCGTTGGAGACGCAGCTAACGGGCACAATCCTACAAGCTTATTATCAGAAACTGGCGGTAATACATTGACATGTAAGGATTTGAGCGATCGCTTAGGTCAAACATTACCCTCTATAGGCGGTAATGCTCAGGTCGAGCAAACTTCTAGACATTCTGAATGGGCTACGGATTGGTCAAATGGGAGGGATCTCGATGTTCAGCCATCTCTATTTGACCTACAAACTTGGTTGGATGTGGGTCAAGCGGCGGCTCAATCTGCGGATCAACAGGCGAATCAGATCCGCTTTGAAGCAAAGCAGGCAGAACCCATTGCTCGGATGCAGCAATATTTAGAATCAGGTGATCCGATTTTGATGGCGGAGGCGATCGCGTGGGCTGAAATCAATCCAGGTGTGTTGCAGGTCGAGCGCCTGAATCTACCGTTATTTGAGACTCTGGAGTTAGATGAATCGGCGCGTGATCTATCCGGGGTATTAGCGGCTATATCGGTGCAGATTCAGCAATTAGGATGGACGCGAGAACAGGTGAGCGATCGCCTTTGGCACCTGTTTGGTAAACGCTGTCAGGCACAATTAGATGATATGGAGTTGGCGCTGTGGAATCTTTGGTTGGAGGAGCAATCTGATCCCAGAAGGCATGAACCAAGGACATAAAGAGAGGAATGGTGAAGTGATGGGTTGGCTTTCCTAAAAATGGGGCGATCTCGCTGATCCTATCGTTGCAAACGGTGCAGCAGCATTGAGCTATTTTAGAACGCAGAACGTCTGCTACGGATGCCATTTATATAGTTTACTTGTACCATCAACTAATGCTACTGTGGTGCGCTGATGGTAAACCTACTGTTGATTGAAAGTCCGGGTAAATCCAAAAAGCTGAGTCAGATTCTCGGTCCTGGTTGGATCGTCAAAGCCAGCATGGGGCATGTGCGAGAATTGGCAAATGACGGCGAGGATGCCTTGGGCTTTGATCTGCTCGACCAGCGTATTGAGTGTCGTTATGAGCCGAGAGATGCCAGAAGCAAGAAGGTGCTGGCAGACCTGCGGCAGGCGGTAAAGCAAGCGGACGCGGTCTACATTGCCACTGACCCGGATCGCGAAGGGGAAACGATTGGCTGGCATTTACAACAGGAATTACGACTTAAAAATCCGCGCCGGGTGGTCTACAGCGAGATTACGCCGCAAGCCGTTAGATCTGCGATCGCTCAACCGCGATCGTTGGATCAATCATTGATTGCGGCTGGACGGGCACGGGATTGCCTGGATAAGCTGGTGGGCTACAAGGGCAGCAAGCATGTGGTCTGGCGGCTCAATATTGGCGCGAAGTCCATGGGTCGGGTGCAGAGTGCCACGCTGCATTTGTTGTGTATTCGAGAAAAGGAAATTCAAGCGTTCAAACCTCAGGATTACTGGAGCGTTTGGGTGGAGTATGGGGAAGGGTTTAAGGCATTTTACCGCGCCAAATCGAATGCCAATCCTCAGACAAAGGCAGCCGCCACCGAACAGCCGGATGATGCCGCAGAAGGGAAGGAAAGCCAAGAATCTGATAAAGTGACCAGTCAGGCAGAGGCAGATCGATTGGTGGCGATCGCTCGTTCTACTCCGCATCAAGTGGTCACAGTCGAAGGAAAAGTCGCCCATCAATCGCCACCTCCTCCTTTCATCACCTCCTCATTGCAACAGGCAGCAGGCGCGAAACTTCGTTTCAGTCCTGATAAAACGATGAAGGTGGCACAGGCACTGTATGAAGCGGGTCACATTACCTACATGCGAACGGATTCAGTCATGGTAGCTGAGCCATTTTGTGCAGCCGTGCGGCAATACCTGGAGCAGCATGATCCAACGAATGTGCCCAGCAAAACAACGCGACATCGGGCAGTCAAAGGAGCACAGGAAGCGCACGAAGCGATTCGTCCTACGGAAGTCAATCAATTGCCTGCCCAACTGCAAGCAAGCACAGATGAGACAAAGCTGTATGAGTTGATTTGGAATCGAGCCGTCGCGTCTCAGTGTTGCCCTGTGCGGTTGCGGAAAACGCGAGTCGTGACCCAATCTGGTTCAGTGCATTGGGAAGCGAAAGGGCAGGTAGTGGAGTTTCCCGGCTATACCCGCTATTGGAATAACTTGAGCGCTGATAGTCAACTGCCCGTATTGCAGCAGGGAAAACCGTTGACGCTGAAGCAGGCAGACTCAGAAAAGAAGCAGACTCAACCCCCACCGCGTTACACAGAACCGAAGCTGGTGCAGTTGATGGAACGTCAGGGGATTGGGCGACCGAGTACCTATGCGCCTACGATCAAGACGCTGAAAGAACGGGAGTATGTGCAGGTGGAGAAAGGAAAACTGCAACCCACATCGTTAGGGATGGCATTAGATGAAGCGTTGGAAAAACTACTACCAGAGTTGATTCAGCCGGAGTTTACGGCACAGATGGAGTCATCACTGGACGCGATCGCTCAGGGTAAGCAGGACTGGCAGGGGTATCTAACCGATTGGCACCGTACCTATTTTGCACCTGCGTTGGAGAAGGCGGGTCACCTGCTGAAATCCAATGCGCTTCAAGGCGGGAATTCTACGGTTGCGCGAGGCGCTAAACCCACTGCGACGCGATGCTCTAGAGGAGCCGCTGCGCGAACGCCAAGCTCAACCCAGTCAAAGCCGCAGGCAAGCATGACGAAAACTGCCTGTCCCAAGTGCGGAGAGGCGATGAGCAAAGTTCCTTCTAAATCCAAAAAGCTGAAGGCAAATCATTTTCTCAAGTGTGGAGCGACAGGCTGTGGAGCGGTGATGTTCTGGAATCCACAGGGGAAGCGGTATGAGGTGCCCTATGCTCAGCGTGTGCCTGACCCAGAGGCATTTACGGATACTCCCTGTCCCGTGTGTGGAGCATTGTTGGAGCGCTATCGCTACACGAAGGAGGGAAAGGAGAAGGTGATGTTGCGTTGTTCACTACGGTCGAATCGACAGGGGAAGTGTAAGGAGGTGGCGTACTTTGAGGGAAGGGAGGGGTTTTGGTCGCCCAAGTTTGGCACGCTGAAAATCGATTTGGTGAAGTAACAGGGGAGATCGCATGAGAATCACTTATTTGAAGGAGCCACGATGAAACTTGCTGACTTGCCACAGGCGGTTCTGGATGATCTCTGTCAAGCAGATCAGTGGCGCTTAGATATTGATCCAGGATTCGATAGTAAGCATGAGTTTTGGATGGCGTGGCACCACTTCCTCAGAATCCCTGATGAGTCCTATTACCCGCGTACAGAAGACAATTTGGCAGATTTCATCACTGTCGAGGAATATGACTTGTTGCTTCCGGTGGAGCGATCGCATCATCCAGCTATGTATCCTATTCGCCTCATTCCCAGCGCCGACCAGCAAACCTTGACTCTATTTCTCCAAGACTCCTACCACCAGGATTGGTTTACGCGCCCCACGGATGCCCGGTATGGATTTATTGCCATTGCTGACCGCTATCAGAAGTTTGACTGCGATTTCTACCTGGCAAGTTATTAGACTTGTTAGGGAATAAGGCAGAATAGGAAGTTAGTGATTAGGTAGGGCAATGCTGAACATCGAACGGGCATTGAAGCAAGACCGACTGCTCCGGGCAATGACTGGCTTGAACCGGAAAGCGTTTGAT
>CASBQE010000104.1 GCA_949127665.1 Synechococcales cyanobacterium PMM_0083 | reverse complement strand
TATCTCGGAACGGGAACTTGGCTAAGTAAGGACACGATCGCGCTATCCACTTGCACCCCATCTAGCTGAGCTTCGGGGCGTAAAATTAAACGATGACGCAGCAGGGGAGCCGCGATCTCTTTGATATCATCAGGAGTCACAAAGTCGCGATGGTTTAGCCATGCTTGGGCTTTGCTTGCCTGCAACCATGCCACCGCCGCACGGGGAGAGGCTCCTAAAGAGAGATCGGGGTGTTGGCGCGATCGCTGCACTAAGGCAAGTAAATAATCCACCAGGGCATCGGTCAGCTTCACATCCCGTAGAGATCTTCGGGCAGCCAAAATGTGATTGGCAGACAAGATAGGGTTCAGTGCTGCCAAATCTTGGCGCTTCGTTTGCAGCCCCGTCTGGCTGTTGATCAACATTTGCCGTTCTGCTTTTGTATCGGGATAGTCCACCACTAGCTTGAATAAAAAGCGATCGAGTTGAGCTTCGGGCAAGGGATAGGTGCCTTCAAATTCCAGAGAGTTTTGCGTGGCGATCACCCAGAATAGGTCTGGCAAGAGCAAGCTTTGTCCATCTAAAGTCACTTGCTGTTCTTCCATTGCCTCCAGTAAAGCAGACTGAGTTTTCGGCGGGGTGCGGTTAATTTCGTCTGCCAGCAGCACTTGAGTAAACACCGGACCTTTTTGCAGCGTGAAACTGCGAGTATTCAAGTCAAAAATATTGGTGCCTAATATATCCGAGGGCAAAACATCGGGGGTAAGCTGAATCCGGCGAAACTCCGCCTGAATCAGTTGAGCGATCGCCTTCACTGTCAGCGTTTTTCCCGTTCCCGGCACCCCTTCCAAAATTACGTGCCCTCCTGCCAACAGCGCCACCATTAGCTGCTGTACTAAGGCAGTTTGCCCCACCACAATTTGGCTCAGGGCTTCAGAAAGGCGATCGAAGTCAGCGTTTAGATCAGGCATAAGAAAAATGGCGAATGACGAGTGTAGAATGACGAACTCAAAACTCCCGCTTCCTAGAGCATAAGTAGGCGGCTTGAATTAAATATTAAGATCCATAATACTGAAAGCCCTATTTATCCTGAAAGCGTCTTCAGTTTAATTGCGGCTTCATACTGTAGGAGAAACTGAACCTCTAACTAGCAGGTGTTGATCATTGTTCAACATTGCCCACTTTACAGCTTGCACCCTTGCATCTTCCTCCTTGTAGCTTTTAACGTGAGATTTTCCTGTTTCCTCCTCTCAAAGCTTAATCTCTCAGAAAATTTCCCAGAAGGTAGAGGTCGTTATTGAAAATGCTTGCTATACCTAAGGAAAGAATCTTTGACAAAATAGCTACATTCGTCCAGTGGTTTGTTGAGTTACGCCTGTTGATTCCGGCATGTTGAGAATAGTTGCAGACCAGTTGTGCTAATGATGGCTATTTGATCAAGTCAGAGTGTTAAATTCACAGCGTTACACATGGTTGTGATTTGATCCCTAACTTCAACTGCTTATCTTACAGAGCAGGATTGTCATTGCTTCGTTCTATTTTGCAAAGCTTTTGGTTGATGTACTCAAACCAGAGGTAAAGTTTTGCATCATTCAACTTCTCCTTTCCCTGGTTTAGCCATGTCCCATCAATCTATACAAATTGACCCTTTGGATAGCCCACATCCAGTGCCTTGGGGATGGGTACTAGCCACTCTGAATGCCAGCAGCTCAAGCAATTTGTCGGGCATCTATTGCTATCGCAGCCAATCGCTAATTTCACCTAGTCAAGAGTATGCGGCTTACAGCCGGATTCAAATGCAGGTTGAGCCGGAGTATTTTCGCAGCCATGTCACCAGTGTGCTGTTTCTGGAAAACTTGCGAACTGGCGATTTACAGGCAATCACTCCCGCCTCTCCTCTGGCAGACAACCCATTTTTGAATACGGGTGCGAATTTGGAAGGGCGGATCTCGATCGCGATTCCGGTGTCTTGGTCTGAGTCGGGCGATCGCCTGTTGGCACGAGAATTTGAATCCTTTTTTGGGTCAGATATTGCCTCTGACTATGCGGTGATTGTGAATCAGTCTCGCAATCGGGTCAATACGGTGGCTCCGACTAAAGTTGATTACACCAATGCCGTGTTGCTGGGCTGGAGCCAATTTCAGCCGGGGAGGGTGTTATTTAGAGCAGGCATGATGGGAGATGAAAACTGGCAGCAGTGGACGGTGGACACTACAGGACAAACTGCACTGGCAAAGGGCGATCGCCCAATCACCTATGGGCAAGTCAGCAGCAGCGTATGGACAGGTCCTCAAATGCAGCCTCAGTAGTTGCCTGTAAAATGCCCGTCTTGCAGCGCGATCGCATCGGGCACACCCTGCTTTTTTGTGCTTCGTGTTTTGCGATACAAACATGATAATCCTCTATTCATACTATTAATCACAAACAAAAAATATGTTTGGCAAAGGTTGGATAGTTGTATATCAGGTTTCGCCTGACTTACCTTTTTAGTCCTTATGAATCTTGGAGATTATCCAATCCTGCACTCATACTTTTTGATACTCAGCACTTGATCACTCGAATAATATTTTCTTCACTGAATAATTATGGAAACTGAAATTTTGAATGGCATTCCCTCGGAAGCGCTAACGCTAGAGCAGTCGGCTATGGAACTGAAATCGCCTAAAGATAAGAAGAAAAAAGGCAAGAATAAGAAATCCAAACTTGGGCACCCAAAGCTGAAAGCGCTTTCCTATCCCTCTGAGGGAGAAGGGAGTTCTAAGCTGGAGAGCAAGTTTTATGAAAAAGAACTCGCACGACTGCAAATCGAACTGGTGAAAATGCAGTATTGGGCAAAACATACGGGCACTCGCATTGTGATTTTGTTTGAGGGTCGCGATGCGGCAGGCAAGGGCGGCACCATTAAGCGAATTACTGAGCAGCTTAATCCTCGCGGCTGTCGGGTGGTAGCGTTGGGCACACCGAGCGATCGCGAAAAAACCGAGTGGTATTTTCAGCGCTATGTGCCCCATCTTCCGGCGGCTGGCGAAATCGTTTGTTTCGATCGCAGTTGGTATAACCGCGCTGGGGTCGAGCATGTGATGGGCTTTTGCACCGAGGCGCAATATCAAGAATTTATGCAAACCTGTCCAGAGTTTGAGCGGATGCTGGTGCGCTCCGGCATTATTTTGCTGAAGTATTGGTTCTCAGTGAGTGACGATGAACAGGAACGCCGTTTTCAGTCTCGCACCACTGATCCGGCGCGTCGTTGGAAACTGAGTCCGATGGATTTAGAATCGCGCGATCGCTGGGTGGAATATTCCCAAGCCAAAGATGCGATGCTTTCTCATACCAATATTCCCGAAGCGCCTTGGTTTACCGTAGAAGCAGACGACAAAAAACGCGCTCGGCTCAACTGCATCAGCCATTTTCTCAGCAAAATTCCCTATGTTGATATGACCCCTGAACCGCTAGAACTGTCGCCACGCAAAGCCGCCCCCCACAACTATGTGCGTCCACCCCGCAACGAGCAATTTTTTGTGCCGCAACTTTATTAACACACAACAGTCCAAAGGCATATTTCCTATTTATAACTGTTTTGTAAGAACAGTTTAGATAGATTCAACCCGGTATGCTCTCTAAACACAACACTCTCGGAAAGAACTAACGATGACCCATGAATTGCGTGTTCAAGCCGTTTCTCAAGTGACCGATCGCAAGCCCCTGCCTCCTAAAATGCCTCAACGGTTAGAAGCGCTGTGGGCAACCGATGTTTTCACCCTCAGCAAGATGCAGGCAAGCCTGCCGAAAGACGTATTTAAGTCTGTCAAACACACCGTACATACGGGTGGCAAACTAGATGTTTCGGTAGCGGGTGCCGTTGCCGCCGCCATGAAAGACTGGGCAACCTCCAAAGGGGCGCTCTACTACGCCCACGTCTTTTATCCCATGACCAACGCGACCGCTGAAAAGCATGACGGATTCATCTCCGTTCAAAGCGATGGTTCAGTCATCACCGAGTTTACCGGAAAGGTTTTGGTTCAGGGAGAACCCGATGGCTCATCGTTCCCCAATGGTGGCTTGCGTTCTACATTTGAGGCGCGGGGCTATACGGCGTGGGATGTCACCAGTCCTGCCTATGTGATGGAAACCGACAACGGCGTGACGCTTTGCGTTCCTACTGTCTTCATCTCCTGGACTGGAGAAGCGCTAGATAAGAAAACTCCGCTGCTGCGCTCGATCGCAGCCTCAAGCAAAGCCGCAATCCGCGTGTTGAAGCTTTTGGGACATACCAACGTTGCCCCAGTCAACTCTAGCTGTGGCGCAGAGCAAGAATACTTTTTAGTAGATGCCCATTTTGCCCACAGCCGTCCCGATTTATTGCTAACAGGCAGAACGCTGTTTGGCAAACCTGCCGCCAAAGGTCAGCAGTTTGATGATCACTACTTTGGTGCCATTCCAGAGCGCGTCCAAGTCTTTATGCAGGATGTGGAAGAGCGCATGTACAGGCTGGGCATTCCCGCAAAAACCCGACACAACGAGGTTGCCCCCGGTCAGTTTGAACTTGCGCCCTTTTTTGAAGCGGCAAACGTTGCCAGCGACCACCAGCAGCTAACCATGACGATTCTCAAAATGACGGCAAAGAAACATGGGTTTGTTTGTCTAATGCACGAGAAGCCCTTTGCTGGCATTAATGGCTCCGGGAAGCACGTCAACTGGTCGGTGGGTAATGCGACTCAAGGCAACTTGCTTGATCCGGGCGATACGCCTCACTCAAACATGCAGTTTTTGCTATTCTGTGGCGCAGTGATTCGAGGCGTTCACAAATACGGTCCGCTGCTACGGGCGGTGGTTGCGACTGCCAGTAATGACCATCGGTTGGGCGCGAATGAGGCTCCTCCAGCCATCATCTCGGTCTACCTGGGGTCGCAGCTTGAGAACGTATTTAAGCAAATTAGCGCGGGTCAACCAGAAAGCTCTGACCACGCAGGAGTGATGGATTTGGGCGTGGATACGTTGCCTGTTTTCCCTAAAGATCCGGGCGATCGCAACCGCACCTCACCTTTCGCTTTCACCGGCAACCGCTTTGAGTTTCGCGCAGTCGGGTCTAACCAATCCGTGTCGGGTCCACTGGTGGCAATGAACACGATATTGGCAGATTCCCTTACCTGGGTTGCCGATGAGCTAGATAGCAAAATGGCAGCGGGCGCAGACTTGAGCACAGCGGCTCACGCAGTGCTGAAAGAAGTGATGGACAAGCACGGCAATGTAGTGTATGGCGGCAATGGCTATTCTGAAGAATGGCACAAAATTGCGGAGGAACGAGGCTTGGCAAACCTGCGAACCACTGCGGATGCGTTGCCGGTTCTCAAAGCCGACTACATTGAAGAACTGTTTGACAGAGTGGGCGTGCTGACTCCGGTGGAATTGGAAAGCCGCTTTGATGTATACGCCGAGCAGTACATTTTGGCGATCGATGTGGAAGCTAAACTGGTGATCAGCATGGCGAAAACCATCATCTACCCTGCGGCAGTGCGGTATCTTTCTGAGCTGTCTGGGGCGATCGCGAATCTTAAAGCGATCGGCATTGCCTTAGAACAAGAAACCGCTGAAAAAGTGGCTGTTCTGACCAAATCCATGACTGACATGATCAGCAAACTCGCTGCTGCCATAGACAAGCACGATTTCGCCACACCAGAGGAGCATATGCAATATTCCTCTCAAACCATTCGTCCTTTAATGGACAAGGTGCGAGAATACGCCGATGCCCTAGAAGGTGAAGTTGCAGATGATTTCTGGCCCTTGCCTACTTACCAAGAAATGCTGTTTGTGAAATAACAAATCGCTTTTCCAATAACAGGGGCGGGTTTTGTTGAGAAATGAACGGTTAATCCTATTATTTCTCAATTAAACCTGCCCCTTTCAATATTTTTCTATATCTCAAGTCACTCTATAGCCAGTAACCCTTGCTATCCCTAATACTTGCGGCAACTGAATAACACCAATGAATTGGATCATCCATATATCCCCGTCGCACGGGATTGTTCTGAATATAGTCCAATTTCTGGTTAAACATAGCAGCGCTCAAAATTGCCTGGGGAACGGACAACCCCATTTAGCTGCTGCGTGACTCAGCCTCAAGCTCCTAGCATTCTTGTTCCAGCCCGTTTTGCATCTGGTCGATGTGCCTTATCAGCAGATCGCCATAAATGGGGAAATCGCAAAGGTTTCTTTCAAAGCATCCTCAGCCTCACCCAGTATTTTCTATTCAGCAGTTGGCAGCATTGGATTGATTTTATGCGCTTGGATTTAGCCCCTGTCTGGCAACCGACTCTTCCTAAATTTTTGAATTTGGAATTGCTGGAATGACTCCACTAATCACCCAACGCCAACAGTTCAAACGTAGAACGGGAACCTGCCGGGCAGCGAATAATGTCGGAAGCCCGTTGAGGGTTTTTAGGGGCAATGGGTGCAACTTTAGAGGGTGCTTTCGTTTCGCAAAGCTGAGATAAGGTGACATTTTCTGATTGCTTGGATTTGACAACGTATACAACACCGGTATAGCTGCGAAGTTTAGGATTTTTAGACGTTGCAATAACGGCAACGCCCTTAAACTTGTCGGGTTTTAAGATAATCCGGTAGCTGTAGTCCTTGGTGTTGATGCTGTCTTCTTTCAATGCAACAAAAGAAATAGCAAAAGCTTTTTTTTCTAAAAAATAAGTCTGTTGGTTGAATAAAGCAGAGCCAACTGAGCTTTTGGCTTGGCGTTCTGTTGTCGAACTTTCCAGTGTTGAACTAGAGCTTTTGGCGGGTGCTTCTGTAGAACATCCTGTTAGTGAGAACGCAGCGATCGCGATAAATAGTGCAAATTGAGCTTTATGTAGGGTCATCGTTAGTATAAAAAGGAAACCATTCTTGACGCTAAAAAAACTGGATAGATGCACATGCGATAGACAGTCAGACCTTAACCTATTCAAACTAATCTTCGTTAGGAAATATGCCTTTCAAAGAAACCGTCCAAAATATCCGTTCTGTAATCTTTATCTATCAAGTCTTACACAAGGGCTTACGTATTTTCCTCAAGACTTGATGAAGCTTGTATTATATATTTCGGGTATCAAAGTAGAGATTTAATTGACTCCGTAATTGCTCAGAAGTTCCCTCCAGCATTACTTTGCCTTGATCCAGTAAAATCACCCAGTCTGAGCGGCTGACCACACTATCGCGATGACTGATCAAAAGGGTTGTTTTTCCTTGTCGCTGGGTCAATACGCGATCGAGGATTTGAGCTTCTGCTTCTGGGTCAAGGCTAGCGGTAGATTCATCCAAAATTAAAATGGGCGGGTTGAAAAGAATGGCACGGGCGATCGCCAGTCGCTGGCGCTGTCCGCCTGAAAGATTGGCACCAAATTCTCCCAGCACGGTTTGATAGCTGTCTGGCAACCGACTGATAAACTCATCAGCTCCCGTTAGTTGGCACGCTTGAACAATCGCATCAAACGACGCTCCCGGATTGCCAAGCTGAAAGTTTTCTAAAATGGAACGGCTCCACATATGAGATTCTTGCGGCACCAAAACCACTTGCCGCCGCACACTCTCTAGTGCCAGATCTGCCAGATTGTAAGCACCAATCCGAATATTGCCAGACTGCAAGAGATATAGACCCGCCAGCAGTTTTGCGACTGTGCTTTTGCCACAGCCTGATTTCCCCATCAGCGAGATCGCCCTGCCGCCAGGAATTTGCAACGAAAACGAATCGAGCAACTCCACGCGACCCGGATAGTGAAATGAAATTTGGTCGCATTGAATATCCGCAGTGCTAGAAATTTCTACCGAGGGTTTACTGGTCTGACCTTCCAACTCCGAAGTGTGGTCAATCACTTCCGTCAGCCGCTCAGTCGCCGTGCGAACGCGGGCAAACTCATCCACAAATCGAATCGACGTACTGATCAATCCCGTAAAGTTGCTATTCAGGCTGCTAAACGCCAACAGTTGCCCAATGCTTAACTCTTGGGCAATCACCAACGTGCTACCAAACCAGAGCAACGCCACACTGCCAATGCTGGAAACCAGCCCCGAAAATTGGGTGTTGGCGATGTTAATTTGATTGGTGCGAAAGCTCAAGGTTGCGAGTCGTCCAAAGCGCGTCTGCAACTCTTCCCAAAATTGCGTCGTGGCAGCAGTCGTTTTCAGGGTCAGCGCCCCTTTAAAGGTTTCCACCAGCACACCCTGGTTATCGGCTTCCAAAATCAGTAGATTTCGAGTTTTTTGCTGTAAAGTCGGCAAGAAAAGGATCGTGGAAAGCGTCATTAATAGAGCCAACAGAATAGCGGCAAGTGTCAGTTTGACGCTCAATAGTGTCATGAAGCCGAGAGACACCAAGGCGATGAACACCTGACTGGGAAGCCCAATGACCACTTGCGCCACAAGCTGATTCAGGGCTTGAATATCTTGTAAACGGCTGACGACTTCGCCGCTGCGATGGGTTTCGTAATAGGTGAGGGGTAGGTTGAGGATGGCGCGACCAAATTCTAAAATTAGCCCCAGTTCTAGCCGCTGGGCAAAGTAGGCAGTTAGGTTGGATTGGACTAAGCCTAAACCGCTGCTAAACAGACTTAGGAGAACAACCGCGATCGCCACTGCATTCAACAGTTTCAAATCGCCGCGCACCAGCACATCATCCGTCAAGATTTGGATCAAAAACGGCAGAGCGATGGATAGCAATCCCAAAATCAGGTTCAACAGCAGCACTTGAGCAAGCAGCGATCGCGAAGTCCACAAGCGCTTGCCCAGTTGGTGCAGGGTACTGGGGCGTTCGCGCTTCGCGTGACGAAGTCGTTCGCTACCCACATCCGCTGAAAACCGCGCCACATCCGGTTCCAGCAGCAGCATCACCCAATCCATCCAACCTTGGCGAAATTCCTGCTCACTCAAATAGCGCAGCCCGATCGCCGGATCGGCAATCACATATTGCTGCCGCCGCTTGCCATAAAACACGACCCAATGGTTACCCTGCCAATGAATCACCGCAGGCAATGGCGCTTCATTCAACCGCTGCAAAATTTCTGGCGATGCCTTCACCGATCGCGCATTAAACCCCAGCGCATCTGCCCCACGCTGCAACCCTAATAGCGTGGTTCCCTGTTGCCCCGTGCCCACCGCTTCCCGCAGACGGTTGAGGCTGAGCAATTGTCCATAGTGCTTGGCGATCGCCCCCAAACACGCCGCCCCGCAATCTGCCTCATTATGCTGGAGAAAAACCGCGTACTTCATTTCGATCGCTTCACAGACAAAAGCGCTAAAAAGAACTTGATTCAGTTCTCTTCGCACACCAACGCCCTTCATCCGCAAAAAAAGCATCCACATTAACTCGTGGATGCTTTTACTGACAAGGCTAGTCTTTAACTAATCGTTGTACAGCACATTCACATTCACAGTCTGCGTCACAGCACTGCTGGAACCGCCACCCGACCACCCACCGCCACCGTAGCCATAGCCGTAGCTATAGCTAGGGGAAGAATAGACAGGTCTGCTGTAGTAATAGAAGGGTCTGTGAGAGCGGCAGCCACCGCGCCAGCCACCTTGCACCGTTGCCGATGCGATCGTGGAGAGAGGTGTGAAGAGATCGTTTTGTTGAGTCATTTTTGTTGTCTCCTGAGCCATTGGGTAAATTGACCAATCATTGAGGGATGGTTTGACGCACCGACATACCAGAACGATTGAACCGGATAAAAGATACTGAGTGGAACAGAATTGACCGAACCGTCGTCATTCGCAGCATGATAAGAGTCGAAAGCAGGATGGGGGAAATGAAATCATGCACAATTTCAAAATCTGTCCTGATCGATAGAATCATGCTGCGAAACTAATTAAAGTTTCTAGAACTGCTGTTGCTATCCGGATGATGCTGGCATCTTCTTAAAGTTTCTTAAGAAAGTGTTCTTGTATCTTTAACTGGGTTAACTAGGTGTTGAATATGGACAGGCTAACGATCGCCGATCGGTTAATCGCTATGAGAAAAGCACCCATCAGTAAAGTGGGTGCTTCAGTCGATGTTATTTGGCTTGATCAACCGTGCGATCGCAATGATTACAACCGTCAAGGAATCAGCTTGTAACTAACCCATGACGTTAATTAAATGGCACTTAATCAAGTTGTAACTTGCGATCATACCGAGCCGTATTCAAGTACAGCTTAGTCGTTAATCAACACGTTAACGTTAGTCGTTTGAGTAACCGAGGAGGAACCGCCACCCCAGCCACCGCCACCCCAGCTACCAGAGGAATAGCAGGGATTAAAGCAAGGGTTAGAGTAATACCAGCAAGCACCATTCACATTCGCAGATTCTTCAGCGGAAAGAGTTGCAAACAGAGGTTTTTGCTCAACAACAGTCTTCATAACGGACTCCTTGTAAGTGGATTGGATTAGGAAAACGCAATCAGAACGATCCGGATCAGGGTTCTAATTTGCGAAGTCTAATCTTGTCTTCTGAAGAGATGGCTGTTATCCGGATTTTGGTGCGGATATATCCGCATTTTGTAACAAACGCGATCGCGTTCATCTTGAAAATCAGACCCTCTTGAAGTTCAAAACCCTCGCCAGGATAGCTTCTGCCGCTGATCGCTCACTATCTATTCCCTGTCCTCGACCTAAAGTGATCCGGATGGCATCTCTTTAACTGATTGGCGTAATCATACGGATTTTGTCGAAAGCTACCGAAAAGAGGGGTATCGTCCTCATTTTTTCAGGTTTTATTATGGCGATGCGCGATCAGCCAAACTTGACGGTGATTCATCCGCTTCAGCTAGACGAATTTCTTCCGCCGATCAATCCTTGGACTCAACTCGGAACGCTGCTGCTGGTGGGGCTATTTGTGGGGGCAATGAGTGCAGCGGCGGTAGTGAAGTATAACGTCACCGTGCAGGCGGTTGCTAGTGTCCGTCCGGTGCAGGATGTCAGCATTGTGCAGGCGGCAACGAATGGCATTATTCAACAGGTGCTTGTGAAAGAAAATCAGCCGATTCAGCAGGGTGAGGTGATTGCAGAATTTGGGGTTTTGGAGCGATCGCGCCTGCGTAATTTGCAAGCTCGTCGCGATCGCCTCCGGGCATTTTTACAGCAGTACGAGGTGCAAAACGCCGAAGCCGATGTCACTCTCAAAGCGTTGGAAAAGGAGATTTTGGTAAAAGCAAATTCTTTATCCGCTGCGGTTGAGCAGACTGATTCTGATCCAGCCAAATTTCCCGACCGATTGATAGATGGCGCATTGGAGCAACTGAGGCAAACTGTACCTGCCGATGCTCAAGCCTGGGGAAGTCAGCGCGATCGCCTGTTGCAACAGCGCACTGGTTTAACCAATCAAATCCAACTCGATCGCACATCCTTACAGCAGCTTAACGCTGCGATCGATCAGCAAGTTATTCAGTCGCCGATTAGTGGAATCCTCTTCAAACTCGCACTCCGCAATTCAGGACAAGCAGTAAAACAAGGTGAAAGTGTGGCTCAAATCGTGCCAGATAAGGTGCCGCTTGTGATTAAGGCGCGAGTTGCAGCCCAAGACGTTAGCCAGGTAGAAATCGGTCAAGCCGTCCAAATTCGAGTATCTGCCTACCCCTACCCAGAGTATGGAACCCTCCCCGGCACCGTTCAAGCGGTTGCCCCTGACGTGATTACTCCAGCCGATGGCACTACCTCAGCGGCACCTTACTACGAAGTGACGATTCAACCAGTGCGCCCTTATTTTGCCAAAGGCGATCGCCGCTATCCACTTCAACCGGGAATGGAAGCCCGTGCTGATATAGTTTCTCGCCAAGAAACCGTGCTTCAGGCATTCTTACGAAGACTTCGCCTCTGGAGTGATGCCTAGAAAGAATGGCAAATGTAACAAAGAGCGATCGCGCTGATTCTTGCTTCGGTGTCTAAATTCCGGCACAATCGGAACACTAATTTTCATAAAAGCAGTGCCGGATGTCTGTTCAATTCGCCCAACTGGTTCTCAATGGCATTTCTTTGGGCAGCATCATTGCCCTTGGCTCTGTCGGTTTAACCCTCACCTACGGCATTTTGCGCCTCTCAAACTTTGCTCATGGTGACTTTATGACCTTGGGCGCTTATGCCACGTTGCTAGCAAATAGCCAGGGTATCAATATTTGGCTTTCCATGATGGTGGGGGCAGTGGTGACGATCGCCGCTTTCCTGCTCACCGAAAAACTCATTTGGGCACCGATGCGGGTTCGCCGTGCTGCTCCTGCCACGTTGATTATTATTTCGATTGGGCTGGCGCTGTTTCTTCGCAACGGTATTATTTTGGTTTGGGGTGCCAGCAACCAGCGCTATAACTTGCCCGTTGCTGAAGCGCTTGAGTTTGGTAGCCTGCGGATACCGCTCTATGACTTAGTGGTGATTGGCATGGCGATCGCGGTCATTATTGGACTACATTACGTGCTGCAAAATACCAAAATTGGTAAGGCGATGCGGGCGGTAGCCGATGATCTCGATTTAGCGCGAGTGGCAGGCATCAAAGTCGATCGCGTCATCTTTTGGACATGGATTATTGCAGGCGGATTGACAGCCCTAGGCGGCAGTATGTTGGGCTTAGTCGAAGCGGTGCGCCCCAATATGGGTTGGTTTCTGATTTTGCCGATGTTTGCTGCCGTCATTTTGGGCGGGATCGGCAACGCCTATGGCGCGATCGTGGGTGCCTTCATCATTGGAATTGCTCAAGAAGCCAGCACCTACTGTCCCGCAGGGCTACCCGCTTGGCTGAGCCAGCTTTGCATTCGTAACGAATACAAGCTTGCTGTTGCCTTGGTGATTATGATGCTCGTATTGCTAGTTCGCCCTCAAGGTTTATTTAAGGGAACAATGTAGTAAAAAGGCGAGAGGGGAGTGGCAAAAGGCGAGTGGAAAAAATAGGCGATCGCATTGTCATTTCCACCCCCTTGCCTCTTGCCCCTCACCGTTTTAGATATTGACAATGTTCGCGTAAATAGCAGCCACTAAAATGTTGACTGCCAGCAGCAAAATTGCCCAGAAGGCACGGAACGTGTAAGAAGGCTTCTTGGTCGGTGCTTGAGTTGCCATAAGGGTTACTCCAAAAGGATAGAAAGAATAGGCTTTTTAAGGAATACCAAAGAATGGGTCGTTTTGCGCCATTCTGGAGTCAAATTTAACGTCCAAGACAAATTTTCAGAGTGGAGGAGGCAGAATTTCCCTCTTCTCTCTTCCTTCTTCCCTAGCTCTTGTCTCCTGCATGATATGAACTGCGGACTAGAGGAGCCGATCGCACATGAGAAAAGCCCATTTTGCGGGCGATCGCGCCAAGCTGAGTAAACTCGTCGGGTGTCCAATATTTTTGCACCGGCAAGTGTTCTAGCGACGGGCGCATATATTGACCCAAAGTCAGGCGATCGCAGCCAACCCCGCGCAAATCTTGCAGGGTTACCAAAATTTCATCCTCAGTTTCTCCATGTCCGAGCATCAAGCCCGATTTGGTGGGAATGGAGGGATTCGCGTCTTTAACCAGTTGCAACACTCGCAGCGATCGCTGATATTTGGCACCGCGCCGCACCTTTCCCTGAAGCCGCTCCACGGTTTCAATGTTGTGGTTATAGCAAGCCGGTTCAGCCTTGACCACGGTTTCCACTCGCTGCTGCTGAAGCTGATCCGAGGAAAGATCTGCTTCCTTGCCGCCCCAAAAATCCGGGGTCAGCACCTCAATTTGGGCATCAGGATTCTTTTGACGAATCGCCGCCATCGTCTGCACAAACCAACCTGCGCCTTGATCCGGCAGATCATCCCGCGCTACGGATGTCAGCACGACATACTTGAGTCCAAGTAGGCTGACTGCTTCTGCCACCTTTGTTGGCTCCTCTAGGTCAAGCGGCATGGGCGCATGACCTTTATCCACCTGACAAAAAGCGCAGGCACGGGTGCAGGTGGGTCCCATTAATAAAAATGTGGCGGTGCCTTGGGCATAACATTCGGCTCGATTCGGGCAGCGACCCTCTTCACAAATGGTATGGATTTGCCGCTGCTTGATGATCCGCTGCACCGTGGAGAGTTCGCTAGCCTTGCCTACCGGACGACGCAGCCATTCTGGTAGGTTTACTAGTTGAGCGCGATCGCCCTGATTTAAGAGAATTTTGGATGAGTTCGTTTCAACAGACATAAAGGCGGGAATACTAGCGGTGACTAGCGAATAAATAATTCATTAAAACCGACATGATAACGATTTTAGGGCGCTCTATTCAAAAGCTGATGAGCGAAAATTTGATCGGCGATCGCCAAATTTCTCCAATTCGTCATGCGGCTGTCGTTATTGCCGTTTATAATCCTTCCAATTGGAACACTCATTCAGTTGGGCAAAGGCTAAACTAATTCATCTGGCTATGGCGTAATTGTGCCCCATGAGTACAATACTGATTAGACTGATGCGATCGACATTTTTATAGTTCAACGTGTTTAATTTGTCTGTTTCAAATACGCTTTGATTAAGACATTAGAAGTTTTTCTGCTCTCTACCATTCCTCAGACCACCAAGGAGTTAAGCTGTGGCTCACAAAATCCTGGTTATTGATGACAGCAACGTTATCCGCAACATGGTTCGCGACATGTTACCCAAAGGTAACTTTGAAGTACTCGAAGCCAAGGATGGCGTTCAGGGGCTGAATTTGATTCAACAAGAGCGCCCCAACCTAATCATGTTAGATTTTCTGTTGCCCAAAATGAGCGGCTGGGAAGTGTTTCAAAATATTCAACTCCAACCCGCACTGCAAGCCATTCCTTTGGTGCTAATGTCGGGGCGCAAAGAAGAAGTCACTGAAAAACTTCAGGAACCGTTTGAATATTTTGAGTTTGTCCAAAAACCATTTGATCAAGCTCAGCTAATCACTGCGATTAAAACCGCAATGGCAAAAGCCAAACGTCGCCCACCCGCAGGCGTGGCACCCGTTGCAGCGGCGGCACCCGCAGCGACCAGTGCAGTTACAACCGCCCCAAGCTCTAACGCTGACATTCAGGCTTTGAATGCAAAAATCGCCAGTATGCAGGCAGAAATTGACGGCATGAAAAAGCAGATGGGTCAAATTCTCAACTTCATCAAGCAAAGAATGAAGTAGCCCAGGACTGTGAGGGGCAGACACCAGATCTGTCCCTTTGTTTGACCGTTTAATCTAGCTCTCGCCGCCCCTCAAGTGCCCGTGCCAAGGTGACCTCATCGGCATATTCCAAATCGCCGCCCATGGGTAGCCCAAAGGCAATTCGGGTCACTTTGGTAAAGGGTTTTAGCAGTTGTCCTACATACAGAGTCGTGGTTTCTCCTTCAACGCTGGGGCTGATGGCGATGATTACTTCCTCAATTTTTTGCTGGCTGACTCGCCGCACTAATGGCTGAATGTGAAGCTGGTCAGGTCCAATGCCATCCATGGGCGAAATCGTTCCACCCAACACATGATATTTGCCTCGATATTCGCGGGTTTTTTCCAGCGCAATTACATCTTTTGACTCTGACACGACGCAAAGCACGTTGCTGTCTCGGTTGGGCGATCGACAGATTTCGCAAATGGGATCGGCAGATAGATGAAAACAAATTGTACAAAAGCCAACCTGAGTTTTGGCTTCCATTAGGGCGATCGCCAATGCTTTTACTTCTTCTTCAGGGCGCTTGAGAATGTAAAGCGCTAACCGCTGGGCACTTTTAGGACCAATGCCCGGTAAATGTTGAAGTTGCTCAATCAACCGAGCAAGGGGACGAGTATAAATCTTAAACCTGCCTCTAAAAGCCTTGGATATTCTATTTTAACGAGGGATTTGCGATCGCAGCATTGATTTTGAGCAAGTGCTGATAAGCTTCGTCAATAGAGGTTTTACCCCGCAGAAAACCAATGTTGGCTCCAGGGCAGAGGTAGCGCAAGGTTGCAGGGGTGAATTCGTCTACTAGTTTCTGGAGATTTTGAAGTTGCCTCAGCCAGTGAAATGTTTTAGCCGTTTTGATGGGCATTACAGCGCCTTGGGGCGTAGGTAACAAATGCCTGCCGCTAAACAAGATGCCGCCAAAGCCGCCGTAGTGCAAACAGGATGAACCGGGAGAGTGTCCCGCAGTCCAAATAGCACGACTTTGAGAGGTTAGCTCAAAGCGCTGATGAAAAGCTGTGACGGTTAACCCTGGCAACAGGTAGGCTTCTTGTTCTTGAATCAAGACGTTGCAGCCGAAGGTTTGTTGAATTTCCTTGACTTTGCCGATCGCGCCACGATGAGTCAGCATGAGCCACTGCACCCCGCCCTGCTGTTCTAAAAAGTGTTGGTTTGTATCATTCCAAGCGGGACAATCTATTAGAATGTTGACCTCTTCTACAATCAAATAAGCCGTGCCTCCTAAAGTATCTCGGTTGGGAGAGAAGGAAAAAACAGTAGACGGGGCGGCAATGTTCTTTTCATCAAAAAGGAGTTTGGGCACCTTATCTGATTGCTGGCGTTGAGTCGGTTCCGGTTGGGAGGTTAAAGACACGGGTTTGGTCAAACAAAGGGCGATTGGGAACGAGTGAATTGGGATGAATAGATAGGATTGATTGAGTATCGGCTTATTTTGAGTAAGTTATAATGCGATGTCTGTGTGGGCTGAAGAAATCTTTTACCTTTGGGCGATCGAACTTTAAACTGATTGAATTCTGAACTTCAAGAACGCGATCGCGCAGGTCAGCCTTTTTCCTTTTTTGCTCTACCTGGGAGTGTATGTTTCTCAGCCCGATATATTTAGACTCATGAATCCTTTATTTTTGCTCTTTTTATTAGGGCTGACTACTTACTTTATCGTGCGAGGGGTTTCTAGCGTGTCTCGAACCCCAACCTGGTTATTGTGGCTCGTTGCCATGATGCCTGCCTCCATTTGGATTGGCTGGACGATCGCAAACGATAAAAAAACGCCGCCTTTCTACTTAATATTTATTCCTTTAGTGGCGTGCCTAACGCTCTATTTCTTTTTAATCCAATGGGGACGCATTCCAACTTCAGAAGCCAGTTCTTCGGCAAACCGCGAGTTGGGTACACCGCTGCCGGAGGAGAGCGATTTACTCAAAGAACCGGCTGCGCTTCGCCCCATTGACCAATCCGAGGAGCGCCATCTCCAAGCCTGTTTCCCCTGGTCGGTTTATTATCTACAAAATTTAGAGTATCGTCCTCAAGCAGTGATTTGTCGCGGGCATCTCAAAAGTCAGCCAGAAGTGGCATATCAAACGATTCGGGGCAATGTGGAGGAGAAGTTTGGCGATCGCTTTTTGGTGGTCTTTCAGGAAGGGGGCAACGGCAAGCCATTTTTTGCGTTGGTGACCAATCCTCATGCTAAAAGCGCTCAAACTGGGCAAAGCACCATCAACCGTCCAGTCATCGCGTTGAGCTTGCTTGCCGCAACTTTTTTTACGACTTGCCTCGCTTGGGCGCAAATTGCCGGAAACCTGAAGACCTCAGGCAATGTTGGGCAAGGATTTTTGACGACGTTTGCTCAAGGGATTCCCTATGCGATCGCCCTGCTAAGCATTTTGGGAGTCCACGAACTCGCGCATTATCTCGCCGCTCGTCGCCATCAGATCCGCACGACGCTACCCTATTTTATTCCCGTGCTGCCGCTGCCCTGGTTTCCGTTTGGCACTTTTGGCGCATTTATTCAAATTCGCTCTCCCATTCCCAATCGCCGAGCTTTATTTGATGTCGGCATTTCAGGTCCTTTAGTTGGCTTTGCGATCGCCCTGCCGCTGTTGATTTGGGGATTGGCACACTCTACGTTAGTTGACCTGCCCTCAACGCCCGAACTGTTCAACTTTCAGGCATTTGACCCACGCTTCTCGCTGCTGCTAACGATTTTGAGCAAGATCACCTTGGGTGGCGCTGTGACGGCGAACACTGCCCTGAAAATGCATCCGGTTGCTGTTGCCAGCAGTTTGGGGTTAATTGTGACCGCCTTCAACCTAATGCCTGTGGGGCAACTCGACGGTGGGCACATTGTCCATGCCATGTTGGGGCAACGCATGGGCGCAATGGTGGGTCAAGTTGCCCGTTTGTTTTTACTAGTTTTGTCCTACTGGCAGCGCTATCTTTTGCTCTGGGCAGTCATCTTGTTTCTCATGCCTGCCATGGATGAACCCGCCCTAAACGACGTAACCGAATTGGATAATCGCCGCGATCTGTGGGGCATTATTTCTCTGGCATTGCTGCTGCTGATTATTTTGCCTGCTCCCAAATTTTTGACCGCGCTCCTGAATATGTAATGGTGCTAAGCCGATGACCCAAAATGTAACGCAATGGCTAGACGAAATTAAAGCACTCAAGCAGCAGTTGGTCGAGATGCGCCAAGAGCGAGAAGATGCTTATGCCAGCGCGATTAATTGGCAGCAGCGCTATGAAACAGAAGCCCAGCAGCGACGGATTGAAGCAAAGCTGACTCAGCAAACTGTTGAGATTCTACAGCAAGAAATTCAGCAGCTTAAGGGACGAATGCAACCCGACGAAAGCGGCACCGGCAGAACTCCCGAAATTCAAGCGGCGGTGGGTGAGTTGCGGACAGAAGCAGAGTTGCGATCGCGCCTGACCCAAGCGCTCATAGAGTGCGATCGCCTGACTCAAGATCTACAAGGGGAACAGGCAAGCCACATCCACACCCGCAAAAGTTTGACCACTGCCCTAGGCGATGCGATCGGAACGCTAGCCAAGGGAAAAGAATAAGTTTGAGTTCTACAGATGAGTTCTACAGAGTTTGGCAGGTGGGGCAATAGTAAAGCCGACGACCTGCCAAGGTTGCTTTTAAAGTTTCTGTTCCACAAACAAAGCAGGGTTGCCCTTGGCGGTTGAAGACAAAGTGACGGTAGGCGCGGCGCGGGTAGCCTTGTTGTTTCAGCGTGGCGACAATATCTAAATCATTGGTAATGCCGTGGGTTTCGTAAGACTGGCGACTAACCGCGATCGCTGCCGTTGCTAGTTTTGCAAGTTGCTCAAACGTACAATCCACTGGACGCAAAGTTGGATGCACTCCCGCCACAAACAGCACCTCACTCCGCAAGTAGTTACCCAAACCGCAGAGAAACTGTTGATCCAACAGCGACCCAGCTAAACTCCGACGGGCAAAACGTTTATCTAACAGTCTTTCCTGCACCTGTTCTACTGTGGTTGACTCATCCAATACATCCAGTCCTAATCGGCTCAAAAAGGGATGAGTTGCCACCTGATCATCGGTCAATACCTCAATATCTGAAGCACTATAAAGCAACGCCGATTTTTTGTGGGTGTGGATTGCCAATCGTAGCTGACGGTTAGTTGTGGGATAGGAATGTGCTGCCCGGATGACCCATTTGCCGTAAAGTTGGTTGTGGCTGTAGATGCTGAGCTGATTTTGAAATCGAGTCAACAAGGCTTTGCCACGAGGCTTGACTGAAACAACCTGCTGATCGACTAAGATTTCTTCGTAGGGTTTGAGATGGTCGAATGCAAAGAAAATGCCTGTTAACGGCTGCTGGACGATCGCGATCGCAATCTTATCCGCCGCTTGTTTGATCTCCGGTCCTTCTGGCATAGACAATGGCGAATGGTGAATGACGAATGACGAATGGTGAACGTCTAGGAAGAATATCACTCCTTTCTTTTCTTTGTCCTCTGTTGTCTCTCCCTCTCCTCCTCTTACCTTTTCCTAAGAGAGTTTAGGAACATGGTAAGCTGTCAACTCAATCAATTGCCTATCATTCACCCTTCAATTTGTCAGCTTCAAAAGGTAGTTAGACGAGGTTATCGTTAGAGTGAAATCGCGTTGGTTACTTCCCGGTATTGTTGGCTTTTTTCTGTTGCTATCTGCCGCCGCAGAAGCCGCTACACTTCAGTTTTGGCGGTTTAGTCAGGCACAGAATCGGCTAGAGCTAAGAGCCGATCAAGGCATTCAACCCCGCGCCCAATTGCTCCAAAATCCAGCCCGATTGGTGATTGATATCCCTGGAACGCGGCTGGGTCGCCCCAAGCAAACTGAAGCCTATCGAGGCACAATCACCTCTCTGCGGGTTGCCCAGTTTGAGCGGGATACGACCCGAATTGTCTTGGAATTGGCGAAGGGCTACACGCTTGATCCGGCACAGGTAAAGTTCAGCTACAGCAACGCTCGCCAGTGGACGGTGGCATTGCCTCAGCCTACGGTTTTGCCGTTGCTTGCCGATATTACTGGTTTACCGAGTCAGGCGATCGCGGTGCCCCAAGCTCCCGGAGTGGTTGCTGGCAACAGTCCACTGTTCAACTCGAACGCCGCAGTGCCATCGCCCAATCCTGGCTATGTGATAACTCCAGCTAACCCAACAAAAATATCGCCGAATATTGCATCTTCCGAACCGCCGCCAAATTCTGGGTTTTCTCTGCCAAATCGTACTACTAGACCCCCGATATCAGTGACCCCGCCGCCGCCTGCGATCGCTCGTTCGGTTTTACCAGATCCCAATGGGCGGCTAGTCGTGGTGATCGATCCAGGGCATGGAGGACCTGATCCCGGTGCGGTGGGTATTGGCGGCTTGAAGGAAACGGATGTTGTGTTGGATATTGGTCGCCAAGTTTCCGCGCTGCTGGAGCGTCAGGGCGTGACGGTGATTCAAACGCGCAATGCAGAATATGATTTGGGGCTGGAACCGCGTGTGCAAATGGCAAATAAAGCAAATGCTGCAATTTTTGTCAGTATTCACGCCAATGCAATTAGCATGGCTCGTCCTGATATTAATGGATTGGAAACCTACTACTACGATTCTGGAAAAGCCCTCGCAGATATAGTCCATCGCACCATTTTGGAAGAAACAGGCGTTCCCGATCGCCGGGTGCGATCGTCTCGCTT
>CASBQE010000103.1 GCA_949127665.1 Synechococcales cyanobacterium PMM_0083 | reverse complement strand
GTAAAGCGGCTAGCGATCGCTGCAACTTGCAGCAGGATTTCTGCCTATTCAGCAACATCGACACAAAAGACTTGAGTTCATCCACCAAACTGCGACATTATCCAGAAATTTTCTGCATACGTCTCTAATTTGGGATGTTATACGGAAAATTTCAGTATATTAAGTTGTTAGACTGCTCTGTCTTTTGATAAGACATCTTACCTACTTGGGTGCAATTCTGCTGCCCGTTGTAAGCAAGGTAGAGAAACACTTGCCCTAATCTTGTGACAATCAAAATAGGGCGATCGTTTTGACTGGCACATCGAGTGTAGACATGTCGATTACCAGACGATAGTGTACCTCTCCCCGATCGAGCCGTTCAAGCCCATCCTCGATATCCGCAGCAGAGATAATTTCGACATCAGCAGAGATGTTGTGCTTGCTACAGAAGTCCAGCATCTCCTGCGTTTCAAGCGTACCTCCCACCCCTGAGCTTGCTAGCCGTCGCCGTCCCAATGTCAGAAAAACGGGACTGAAATCTAGATTTGCGGGAATGCCAAGACAGCAGAGCGTACCGTCGAGTTTGAGCGATCGCAGATAGGAGTTAAGTGGGTGAGGGGATGAAACGGTATCGAGGATGAAATCGAAGCGGGAAGCTTGGTTTGCCATTCGCGCCTCGTCAGTTGATAGGATCGCCTCGTCCGCTCCCAGCACTTTTGCATCGGCAAGCTTATCTGGAGAGGTACTGAACAGCACAACATAAGCCCCCAGCGCGTGCGCGAATTTCACCGCCATATGACCCAGACCGCCCAAGCCAACAATCCCAACTGTCTTGCCACCCACGTCCCAATGACGCAGGGGTGACCAGGTGGTAACTCCTGCACAGAGCAACGGTGCGACACTTGCCGGATCGAGACCGGAGGGGAGGTGGTAGGCAAACTGGGCATCGACGACATACTCATTGGAGTAGCCGCCGCGTGTGATGCTGCCGTCATGTCTGTCGATGCCATCATAGGTGGTTGTTACTCCTTCCAGGCAATATTGTTCTAGCTGGCGTTGGCACGATGAGCAATGACCGCAAGCATCAACGATCGTGCCCACCGCCACCGCATCTCCGATTCGGAACTTAGTGACATTTGAACCGATCGCCGTCACCTTGCCCACCATCTCATGACCGGGGACGAGCGGAAAGCGGCTTGCCCCTCGAATAGCGTGCAGATCACTATGGCAAATGCCGCAGAACTGAATTTTCACCGTGATGTCGGTCGGTCGCAATCTCCGACGCTCGAATGTCCAAGGAACGAGGCGATCGCCTCGGCTGAGAGCCGCAAGTCCGTAAGAGAGGTCGATCGCGGTGTTTTGCTTAGTCGTTTCTGACATTTGCTGTTTTCCTGGTTGTGATCTGAGGGGAATGGATAGGCAATGCTTTAGAAGGCGCTTGCTGTCGGGCGAACAATGATTTCATTGACATCCACATCTTCTGGCTGAGCGATCGCATACAAAACGGCTCTAGCGATCGCATCTGGCATGAGTGCAGTCTTGCGAAGTTCTTGTAGAAACCCTTTGCTGGCATCATCCGTGATATCAGACCCAAGTTCGGTTTCGACAACGCCAGGAGAGATGAGAGTGACACGGATATTTTTTGATTCCTGACGCAAACCATTGGAAATTGCCCATACTGCGTATTTTGTGGCGGAATAGACAGCGCTAGTAGGTCCGACCATGTGCGCGGCGATCGATGCCGTATTGATAAATTGTCCACCGCCTTGTGCTTCCATGATAGGCAGTCCCGCAGCGATGCCATTCAATACGCCGTGAATGTTGACATTAATCATGTTGTCCCACTCCTCGACTTTCAAGGCATTCATCCGCGATAGAGGCATCACACCTGCATTGTTAAAAACCACATCCACGCGACCAAATTTATCTTTTGCAAAGTGAATGAATGCTTTCACATCCTCACGATTCGTGACATCCACCGCTCTAAATTCTGCTGTGTTACCTTGATCACGAATTTCATCGACAATTTTGCCGAGCTTCTCCGTCCGTCGCGCCCCTAAAACAACTTTTGCGCCATTTTGAGACAGCAATCGAGCGGTTGCTTCGCCAATTCCACTACTGGCTCCCGTAATGGCGACAACTTTGTTGTCAACATTCAACATGGTCATTTCTCCTGATTGATTGGTCTGTGTGTATTTACAGTAGAAGTAAAAGTAAGAATGCTAAATACACAGACCTCGCAGGTTATTGCCTAATCCTCCAAGTTGGAATTTTGTGAGTGTTCTATAATGCTGATTAGAGCAGGACTCAATGGGTCGATGGAATTACATGGCAACTGAAATCAGCCCAGTCATCAATCGAGATGCGGCAGTACGCATTCCGGAGCGAATCGCAAATCAGTGCCAGGAATTGGCGACACTCATCACTCGTCACACGGCTGGCAAAGGGGATGGGTTTCATCAAACCGCGATCGATCAACTAGAATTTCAGCGAGAATCTTCGGTTTCCACGTCACTATGCGGTGTCTGTGATCCGACCTTTGCGATTCTGGTTCAAGGTAAAAAAGAACTGTTGCTGAATGAGGAAATCTACCGATATGGTGCGGCTCAATACCTGGTTGTTTCAGTTGATTTGCCGTTAAGCGCATTTATTACAGAAGCGACTCCCGACAAGCCTTATCTGGGATTTAAGCTCACTTTAGATCCCCGTCAACTGTGTGACCTGATTACCCAAACTAGTGCGATTCAGCGTCAGCAAGAGAACGCGGTGAGAGGCTTATTTGTGAGTACGATTGACATGCCGCTGCTTGATTGCGTTCTTAGACTGACAACGCTTTTGGATACGCCACAAGACATTCCAATCCTTGCACCGCTAATCATTCGTGAAATCTACTACCGCCTTTTAATGAGTGAACAAGGCAAAGCGGTGCGCCAAATTGCCACATCGGGTAGCAATATGCAGCGGATTGCTGAGGTGATAAAACGGCTCAAAGCTAATTTCGCCCAACCGTTGCGAGTTGAGGATCTGGCCGGACAAGCTCAGATGTCTGCCTCCTCGTTTCATCACCACTTCAAAGCGGTGACATCCATGAGTCCGCTGCAATATCAGAAGCAATTAAGACTCTTAGAAGCGCGTCGCCTAATGCTTGCCGAAAACTCCGATGCGTCCAATGCCGCCTATCGGGTGGGGTATGAGAGCGCTTCACAGTTCAGCCGCGAGTATTCTCGAATGTTTGGTGCGCCGCCGCTCCGGGACATTGAATATTTACGGACAGCCTGAATATAGACTGTCCGTTTATTGTTTAAATTGAAGTTAGACCAAATGCGATCGCCACCTAACAAGTCGCTGCACCGGAACGTCGTCATTTGGTCGGTTGAGTTGCAAAGTTGTCTGCGTCCGGTGAGCTTGGTCGTTACATTGCGAATTGTAATTGAGAGCCTTGGTCTGTTTTGATGACTTCACTGCGGGACTGAAAGGATGCTTTGAAGTGGGAACGTGAGTGACGGTGAGGATGCAGGCGAAGTCGGAGGCGATCGCGTCTTCGTAAAGCGTGGCGAGTTCGTCGGTCTTTATTCGGGTGGCGGTAGTATGGAGTTAGTTCTCAAAAATTTAAGGGGCTGAGGGTATGGTGGCATCAAACGGAAAAGCAGCTATCCTTCGGACAGAGCGCGGACTAACAATCTTAGGTACACGCATCACTCTCTACGATGTAATGGATTATGTAACTGCTCAATATCCGCCTAAGTTTATCCAAGGATTATTTGATCTGACAGAGGAGCAAGTTAACGCTGCTCTAGCTTACATTGAGACTAATCGTGCCGAGGTTGAAGCAGAGTATCAGCAAGTTCTCAAAGAGTCTGAAGAACTTCAGAAATACTACGAAGAACAAAATCGTGAACTAGTTGCCCGAATTGCAGCACAGCCACCCAAGTCTGGAACCGAAGCTGCTTGGGAAAAGCTCCGGGCAGCTAAGGCAAAGCGCGAGTCCACAGTGTAATTTTGTTGATTGATCACAACCTCAAAGGTCATGCTCTGGTTTTCTTCGGTGCGATCGCTCGTCAAGGCTGGCTTGATATTGTTCCGATTCGGTTTATTACGTTTGCAGAAATGGATTTATCGATCGACAGCGATGATAGGGTTGTTTGGCGAATAGCTCAGGAGAATCAAATGATCTTGCTTACAGCCAATCGCAGCATGAAAGGAAAAGATTCGCTGGAACAAGTCATGCGTGAAGAGAATACCCCAGCTTCCTTGCCGATAATTACCATTGGCAATGCTGATAGGCTGCTCAACGATTCTGAATATCGAGGTCGATGTGTTGAAAGTTTGATTGAAGTTGTGCTCGATATTGATAGTTATCGAGGTGCAAGGCGAATCTTCATCCCGTAGTGTGTTTGAGTGTTAGGCGGATCATGATCGTATTGAGAGTCAGCAAATTATAATAACCTACTTACATGGCGAACTGTAATTGAGAGCCTTGTTCTGTTTTGATCACTTCAATGCGGGACTGGAAGGCTTCTTTGAAGTGGGGGACGTGAGTGACGGTGAGGATGCAGGCGAAGTCGGAGGCGATCGCGTTGATGGCGGCAATCAGGCGATCGCAACCTTCAGTATCTTGGGTGCCAAAGCCTTCATCTACAATTAGCATTTGCAGCGCGGTGCCTGATCGCTGGGCTAAAAATCGTGCCAACGCCAGCCGAATCGCAAAGTTAACCCGAAAGGCTTCGCCACCAGAGTAGGTTTCATAGGGGCGTGTTCCTTGAGTGTCAGCAATCACAATGTCTAGAGTTTCGCTCCATTTTGCCTGTTTCAGCTTTGCTTTAGAACTGGCACCCGACCGTTGGGTAATAAATTGAATATGCAGTTGATTAGCGCTGAGCCGTCCTAAAATGCGGTTGGTTTCGGCTTCAAGCTGGGGCAGTGCATTTTCAATCATTAATGCCTGAATGCCATTCTTGCCGAATGCTTGGGCGACTTCTTGATAAACGCGCTGTTGATGAGTCAGGGTTTGAAGCTGTTGGGCGATCGCGGTTTGCTGCTGAGTTAAAATGACAAGCTGCTGTTGCTGTTGTTGGAGCCGACCAAAAGTTGAGAGTTGCTGATCTAACTCGCTCCGACGAACTTTGATGCGATTTTCTATAGCTTGAATCGGCTGGCAGCGATCGGGGTTTTCTCGAAGCTGTTGTTGTACTGTTTTAATGTGCACTTGAGCGATTTCCAGACTACTTTGACGCTTGTTTAAACTAGATTCTAAGTCTGCCAGTCGGCGTTGAAATTGAGGATATTGCTGCTGATATTTACAAAGTTCCTGATAATGCAGTTGATAGGGCTGTGCTTGTCTTAAAGCGATGCGCGATGTGTTGTGTTTGTCTAAGTCGTAGTCAATTTCGGCAAGCTGTTGATTAAACTGAGTTAAGGCAGTTGCATAGTCTATTGTGAATTGCTCAATTTGGTTTTTAAGTTCGCCCTGCTGAGCCTGAAGTTCGGGTAGCCGGTGCATAAGATTAGCTTGACGCTGCCGTGCCTGTTTGATTTCTGCCTGTTTAATATCTGCCCATCGCCAGCGATCGACTTGTCCGCGTGCCAAGGCGTGATCTTTTTCGTCGTAGTTTAGCTGGTGCAGGCGGTGATCGATCTGCGCTAGCTCCTGGTTCACATCGGAGGCATAATCACCGATGTTTAGGATGTGTTCTAGCTTTGCCGCTTCTGTCTCCAGTTGGCTTAAATTTGCTTGCCCCGACAGAGTGGATTGCAGTTGTTCTTGCAGTTGTCCGCGTCGTTCCAGGACGGTGGTGTAATCGGTTAAGCCTTTGTCTACTTCGCGATATTCTTGGCGCAGAATTTGAATTTCTCGCTCTGAAGCGGAGAGTTGTTCGCGAATCACCCAAATTTCCTGCAAGATTTCCGATCGCGTGGTTTGATGCTTGTCTAAAACCAAACTCCAGTGATGCTCATCTAGCGGGCGATCGCAAAGCGGACAGGGTGGATAAGTGTGACCCGTCTCTTCAGGATTAGCAACTTCTTGCTTGAGCCAATAAATCTTTTGATCCACCTCTGCCAGTTGGGTTTCATAGTCGCGCTGCTGTGCTTGCAGCCGCTCCATAAAACTGCGACGCTCTACGCCCTTTTCTCGCACTTGCTGCAAATAGTTGCGCTGAGATTCTAACTGGGTAATGCGATCGCTCACAGCCATAACTGCCTGCTGTAGTTCGGGCTGACGCTTTTGTTGATGGCTGAGTTGATCGGCGGAAGCGCGTAGTTCTTCCAGTCGTGCCGATAGGCGAGTGTGACTGCGATCAAGCTGTTGCTGAAGCTGCTGACGACGCTGAAATAATGGAGCCGCCTCAAATTGAAGCTGATCCAGCCGAGTTAGGTCAGATCGGGCTTGCTGCAACTCCGTCAGCGCTTTTTCGACTTCTGTGGCTTTGCGAAGACTGTGCTGAATTTCTTGATCTTGCTGAGCTAGCGCTTCAAGCTGGGTTTGAGTTTGCTGAAGGTGGCGATCGAGTTCGGCAATTTTTTCTTGCTGTTGCTGCTGATATTCTTGCTGTTGCTGTTGCACAAGCTGATGAGTTTTGAACTTGGCAGAAAACTGTTCTTCTTGCAGTTGCAAAGCTTGAAACTGAGCATAGCCAGCCGCGATCGCATCGGCTTGGCGTAATAAAGCTTCTACTTCCTGCTGTTGCTGCTGAGCCGCTGCCAGTTCTTGTTGAAAGCGCTGACAGTCTTGCTCCAACATTTTTTCTTGCTGCTGCTGCCAGGTTAACTGCTGCTGCCAGGTGAGCCGCTGCTGCTGGCTAACTTGAAGCGCCTGGAGCGTTGCCTCATCCTCAATCTGCTGACGCTGCATCTCCGCCAAGGTTACTTCGACGATCGCCTGTTCCGTGGCGATCGCAGTTTGCTGCTGCAATTGCTCGGCGATCGCCGCCAAATTACGCTCCAGCAATTCAATTTGTCCTTTTAGCTGCCGCGATTGATCTTTCGCTTTTTCTGCCAACTCGTCATATTGATTCAGCTTCAGCAAATCTGCCAGAATTTGTTTGCGCTCCGTCGGGCGCTTCACCATAAACTCATCGGCGCGTCCTTGCCGCAGATAAGCCGAATTGATGAAGGTATCATAATCCAGCTTCAAATGTTCCACAATCAACTGCTGCGTTGCCCGAACCCCCTTAGCCGTCAGCGATCGAAAGCGAAGGGAGGAAGTTGAATGTCGTTCACGCAGCGTCTCTGTAGGAGATATGTCGAATGTCGAATGTCGAATGTCGGTTTCTAACTCATGTTCCCTGTTCCCTCTTCCCTGTTCCCTCTTTCCTACCTCTTCCATCGCCACTTGAAATTCCAGAGTCGTCCCTTGAGCGCGTTGGCGAGTGCGAAGAATGCGGTAAGTGTGTTGATTGGTCGTAAAGATAAAATCGACTTGAACTTCTTGAGTGCCCATGTGGATGACATCATCTTCAGAGGTGACGCGGCTTTCTCCCCAAATGACCCAGGCGATCGCTTCTAGCAAAGAAGATTTTCCGGCTCCATTGGCACCACAAATGCAAGCCGTGTGCAACCCTCGAAAATCTAAAGTGGCTGCTTGATAGCTAAGGAAGTTTTTCAGAACAAGCCGCTGAGGAATCATACGGTAGGCAGTTTGGATGCTATTCAGTTTTAGCGTAACAGTACGATTGAACTTTAGTACAGTCGATCTTTAGTTTGGCTGCACTTTTTTAACACCAATTTAAATGGTATCAATGACAGATAGGGCATCTAGGATAAAGGAGTACCCAGTCAGAGAATCAATCAGTTCAGGGGTTAATTGGGATAAGAGTTGATCTACCCTGGATCGCTAACAGATCAGATTTCGGTTACATCCCCACCAAGGACTTGTGGCATAACGGTGAGGCTCAACGGCAGCAGATAATCTATGGCACATCATCAAGGTTTTCACCCGTCCGTTGCAGTACCTTGTTATGCGGCATCTTGAATTTTTTAAGACCATACTCAAATCAGGGCAAGGGCAAAGGCGGTAAGCCAAGCTCCTTGAGAAACTCGTTATGCCAACTACCTGCCTGACTGACATATTTTCTGGGATATGAGGGTTACGCAGTGCTGAGACGTTGTTCCAAAGGAATAGCACAATCGACTGTGGTGCATCTAAAGTAGAGGGG
>CASBQE010000102.1 GCA_949127665.1 Synechococcales cyanobacterium PMM_0083 | reverse complement strand
GGAGATTCGGTACGTTTTATTGCGGATGACCCGACTCTTTTCAAAGCCCTGCATCGATCTTATCGGATCAAGCCGTCGAAGGATGGCAGTGTGCAACTCCGGTTTGAAATGGTAGACGCGCCAGAGGTGCATTACGGGTCAGCCGCTCAGCCTTTGGGCGATATGGCACGCGATCGCCTATTAGGCTGGATGGGCTTTGAAAACATTACTTTTGCTGGCAATAAGGTGAAAACTGCGGAGCCAGATCAAATTCCTGGAGCCATTTTGACAAAAGCCGGTGAACCCAATGGTCGCCCCGTTTCCTATGTGCTGCTTGGCGAAGAAGTGAACGCTTTGGAAAACGGTGACTGGATCTTTGTGGGTGAAGATCTACTCGAAAAAACCATCAATTACCGGATGTTGCAAGAGGGTACGGCTTACTACACGGCATATTCCTCAGCGCCCTTGGCTCATCGTGAAAAGATGTGCGAAGCGGCGGCGGTGGCGCGTGATGCAGATTTAGGGATTTGGGCAGTCGATAAAACGTCTGAATTCAAACTGATCGATCAAACCTCTGTGGGTGTTACAGGGCAACTCATTTTGCCTAAACTATTTCGCCGCGCTACAGATTATCTCAAGGCAGTTAACGGTGGCTTTCGAGGAAATCTTGACGATTGGCTAGAGGCAAATCCCGGTCAAAATGACCGACTCGTTGTTGACAATATCGAACTCAAGCTGAGTAACTTGTTGGATCAGCGAAATAGTCGCATTGTGTTTCAAGCTGATTTACTCGACATCGTATTCTTAGAAAAATAACTTAGACAAATAGCTCAGAGAAATAGCGGCTGTAAGGCCGCTTGATCAAGGTTAGCTGAACGAACTGCTAGCCACCTGGGGTGGCGCGATTTCTGCGAGGGAGTTCCCTTTAAGCAGGGGCATCAAATTCAAAAAAGCATGAAAAAATTGACTGATTTGGATTGCTTTTCTTTGAATCCGGGCTTAGCATCGGCAAGTGTCTATTGCTCATGCTTAATCACCCTACCCAACGATCTTATGCAATCACCCAATTCTTCCAAGGCAAACATTCAACTGTTGGTGCTTGATATTGATGGCACGATCGCCGGGGTTTCCAATGAAATTCGCGAGCCGATCAAGCAAGCAGTTCAGGCAGCACAGGCAAATGGGATACAGGTGGCGATCGCCACCGGACGGATGTATTGCTCGGCGCTTCGCTTTCATCAGGCGATCGGGGCAACTTTACCCTTGATGGCTTATCAGGGTGCATTTATCAAAGATCCGAAGACCGATCAAGTGCATCGCCACTGGACAATGGCACCCCACTTGGTCGCTGCACTGTTGGACTATTGCGAACAGCCAGCCCTGCGCAATCAGCTTTCCGTTCATCTCTATATTGATGATCAGCTTTATGTGCGGGAACTTACGCCCGATAGCAAAGATTATGGCTATCGCACTAGCGTGATTCCCATTCCCGTGGGTGATTTGCGATCGCTGCTCGACCAAGAGCCAACCAAAGTGCTGGCATTAGGAGACGATCCGGTGTTGATGGATCGGGTGTTGGCAGAGTTGCGCGATCGCCATCCTGCTGATGAACTGTATCTAACAAAATCAGTGCCTATTTTTGTCGAAGCCACCAATCCATTGGTCAACAAAGGTACAGCGGTTCAATATCTAGCAGAAGACTATCTGGGCATTCAGCCCGAAAATGTCATGGTGATTGGCGACAATTTCAACGACCTAGAGATGATTCAGTATGCAGGCATTGGGGTTGCCATGGGCAATGCCCCAGAAGCGGTGAAAGCGGCTGCCGATTGGGTCACCTTGGGCGTTGAGGCAAATGGGGCGGCTGTGGCGATCGCGGAATTCCTGCTATAGGGGATTCACCAGTTTTAGAAGCCTGACAAAAATAACTTGAAACGCGATGTGCAACTTTCCCATTAGTTGCACATCAGATCTTGAATGAAAATTCAAGCTGCTTAAAATCTAGTGAGTCGAATTGACAGAATTTGCCTCGACACGCCAAGATTGGGACATTAATGACTTTTTGTTAAGGCGGCATCATGTCCCTGGATTTCATCTCCCTTGAATCAATTGAAGATTTAGCTCAGCACTATGGATATTGGGTTATCTTTTTTGGAATTTTGCTAGAAAATATTGGAATTCCACTTCCAGGTGAAACCGTAACCTTAGCAGGCGGCTTTTTAGCAGGGAGCGACCAGCTTAATTACTGGCTTGTTTTAGGGTATGCAGTGCTGGGTGCCGTTATTGGCGGCAATATTGGCTACTGGGTGGGTCGATATGGCGGTTGGTCTTTGATGCTGGGTGTTGGGCGCATTTTTCGAGTGCCAGAATCACGCTTGATTACCATGAAAAACCAGTTCAGCGAGAACTCAACCAAGGCGGTATTTCTGGGAAGGTTTGTGGCACTACTGCGAGTGTTTGCTAGTCCTCTAGCGGGAATTGCTGAAATGCCCTATCCGCAATTTATGTTATACAACACGCTAGGGGCGGCGGCTTGGGCATCTGTAATGGTGACGTTATCTTACTTTGCAGGTCAGTTTGTGCCTTTAGAAAAGGTAGTTGCTTTGACAGGTCAATTTAGTGTGGTGGTTTTCGTGATTGTGGCAGCTTGGATTGTGATTCCACTGTGGCTAGAATCTCGAAAAGTTGCTCAAGAAGCAGCGACAGCGGCAATCCCTGAAGAAACTCCTACAAATCCTCAAGAATCAGGTAATTAGGAACTTGCACCCAAATAAACGGCAGCATGTCGCTTTTGCGCCCTCACCCTAAATCCCTCTCCTCAAAGGAGAGAGGAATCTTCATCTGGCTCACCTTCTACCTTTTTGGAGAAGGGGCTGGGGGCACTTTGCAGCGACGGTTGTCCAAACTATTGCTAGAAGAAATTCATACGGCAGAGGGTGGCAGTGGTTTAAGCAGGGCAATGGATAAGAAGATTGTCATGCTGAGTGCAGGGTTAAGCAAAGCCCAAAAAATGGATGCCCACAACTTTTACAAAACATCTTTGCCTGTGATGTTTCCTCTGGAAGCCTTAACGTCTCCCCGTTTTGTTTTGCTGTCGAGGCGCTTTTGCTGAGAGCTACGGGTGGGCTTGCTGAGTTTACGTTTTTTGGGGACTGCGATCGCGCTTTTAATTAAGCCTTGTAGTCTTTTCAGCGCTTCTTCGCGGTTCTGTTCTTGGCTGCGATGTTCCTGAGCTTTGATCACCACAACACCGTCTTTGGTAATGCGATGATCGTTTAGCTGCAACAAGCGCTCTTTGTAGCGATCGGGGAGCGAAGATGCGGGGATGTCAAACCGTAAGTGAATCGCCGTTGCCACCTTATTCACATTTTGTCCGCCTGCCCCTTGGGAACGAATGGCGCTGATTTCGATTTCGTTGGCAGGAATTGTCACCGTGTTAGAGATGTACAACATGACTGATCGGGTAGGAATGACACGACTATGAAGTTTGGTTTAGGGCGATCGCATTTGTTGAAAGAATTCACACCGATGTGACCTGATCAATCTGCTCAACCTCGATCGCCGATAGACTAACATCAGCAGCTTTTACCGAATCTTCGATGCTGCCAACTTTACTGGCACCGGGAATGGGCACTACGCAAGGAGACTTCGCCATTAACCACGCCAATATCAAACAATATACTGATATCCCCTTCGTTTGGGCAAGCTGAGCGATCGCTTGGATTTCCGGCAAGTTTTTGACGCGGCGACTGCCTCCCAAAGGACTCCAGGGCAAAAAAGTGAGACTTTCTTGCTGACAATATGCCAACACGCCATCCCGTTCGGGTTCACGATACCAGGGATTGTATTGGTTTTGCACGGACACGATTTCCACCACATCTCGCGCCTGTCGAATTTGCTCCACCGAAAAATTAGATACGCCCACATAGCGGATTAGTCCGGCATCAACCGCTTCCCGCACGGGCGCAAGGGATGCCGAAATTGAATACTCTGGATCAGGCGCGTGATATTGCCAGAGGGCGATCGCCTGCTTCCCACCTAGAGCCTCAAAACTTTCGCGAATCGTTTTTCGCAAGTGGTCTGGGTTGCCATTCCGAGTCCAAGAACCATTAGGGCGCATCAATCCCCCTTTTGTGGCGATCATCACTTGACTCGTATCACCGCTGTATTGCTGCAATGCTTTGAAGAGCAAGCGCTCATTATGATGCTTGTCGGTTTCATCCTGACAGTAGGAATCGGCAGTATCGAGCAAGGTGACACCCAAAGCTAAGGCGCGATGAACCACCGCGATCGCGTCTGATTCACTGGGTCTACCGCTTAAAGAAAGCGGCATTCCACCCAGACCAATAGCGCTAAATGAGACAGAAGTTGTGCCCAACTGTTTAGTTTTCATCGGTCCTTCAGGGTGTAGAGGTGATTAAAAGTTCAGCATAATCCAGCAACCGCGATCGCTCAATCTGCCCTGAGGCTATGTCAGTAGTGGAGTCAAACGAGAGTGATTGGAAGCGCCAGCCTTTAACCTGACGCACAAGGATTAATCTGACTTTTTACTGAGTCGTTCGGCGGTTCGCAGAATTTTTCCGGCTAGCATGGCGGCTCCAAAGCCATTGTCGATGTTGACGACCCCGACTCCGGCAGCGCAGGAGTTGAGCATGGCAAGCAGCGCGGCTAACCCATTAAAACTCGCTCCATACCCAATGCTAGTGGGAACGGCAATTACGGCGCACTCGGCTAAGCCTGCAACGACGCTGGGTAAGGCTCCTTCCATGCCTGCGACGACGATCAGCACATCGGCATCGGCGATCGCGTCTCGTTGGCTCAACAACCGATGAATTCCGGCAACGCCCACATCCCACAAGCGTTTCACCTGAAAGCCACAGAGTTCTGCGGTAACCGCTGCTTCTTCAGCAACGGGCAAATCGGAGGTGCCCGCCGAAAGAATGCTGATCAAACCAGGATAAGCAGGCGTTGAATCGTGCGAATTGGGTTCGGGGTGCAAAGTGCAGATCCGCGCGATCGGGTAGTAGCGCAGCCCCAACACTTGTTCGCTCAGTTGCTCATATACAGCGCGTTCAATGCGGGTTGCCATCACCACAGACGCTTTATGCCGCATCGCTTCCATAATTTGAGCGATTTGATCTGGCGTTTTGCCCAAGCCCCAAATCACCTCTGGAAAGCCCGTTCGCAGGGCGCGGTGATGATCAATATGGGCAAAATCATCCACTGGCTCGTAGGTTAAATATTTGAGCTTGTCGAGGGCGCGATCCGGGGACACTTCTCCTTGGGCAACAGCGTTGAGCAGATGGCGAATCGCGTCGGGTTGAGTCACAGATGCCAGAAATAGAAACGTCTATTTTTACTGTATCGAAGCGGAGTAGGAAGTGCAAAGTTGCGACCATCACGATCGCCCCAACGCTATCTGGAAAAACTTGCATCACGATCGCTTTTCGCTGCGACCTTTTAACCTTGACACACACTATTTGACATATCTTTGTTGGATGCAGCTACGGATTAGATGGAGTATGCCTAAGAGCGGCGATCGCCCTTTCCCATTTACCCTAACCAGCCTTTCAACTTTTCGGCTACTTGAGGACGGCGCAGTTTCCGCATTGCCTTGCTTTGAATTTGGCGAACTCGTTCTCGTGAAAGGTTGAACAAACCGCCGACTTCTTCTAAAGTGCAAGGCTTACTAGAGCTTAAGCCATACCGCAGGGAGATAATCTCTTTTTCGCGCTCGGTGAGGACAGTGCCTAGCACTTCCCAAATATCTTGGCGCAACATGATTTCGCTAATTTGCGATTCGGGCGATCGCGTTTCGGCATCTTCTAGCAAATCCACTAGCTCAGTATCTTCATCTTTACCAATGCGGTAGTTAAGCGACAGCGATCGCCGATGCACTTGATGTAGGTTTTGCAGTTGCTCTGGGGTCACTGCCAACGCTTGCGCCAGTTCCCCTTCTGTGGGATTCCGATTTAAGGAACGCTTCAAGTCTCGCTGGATTGCCTTCAGCTTATTGAGTTTTTCGACAATGTGAATCGGCAGGCGAATAGTCCGAGAATCATTGGCGATCGTCCGGGTAATGCCTTGCCGAATCCACCAATAGGCATAGGTTGAAAACTTATAGCCCTTTTCTGGGTCAAACTTTTCAGTAGCACGATTGAGACCCAGGGCACCTTCTTGAATCAAGTCGAGAAAGGGAACGCCGCGATTGAGATAGCGTTTCGCAATGGAAACCACTAAGCGCAAGTTCGAGCGAATCATGGTGCGCTTGGCAACCCGACTGCGATGCAGTTGATGGTCTAATTGGCGCTCGGTAAGCTGCATTTCTTGAGCAAGGGTTGCTTTGCTAGGCGCTTGTCCTGCGTCGTTTAACAAGCGCGATCGCGTTATTTCAACCGCCATCGCAAACTGAATCCGTTGAGCGAGTTCCAACTCTTCGGCAGCGGTTAATAAGGGATAACGCGCCATCTCCTTAAAAAAAGCACCCACCGCATCATCAGTCACCATCTTGCTATGACCAGATGGTCGCGCCGAGGCAATATCCTCTTCAGCATCTAATAATTTATCTAATACCAAATCAGAGTCCAGTTCCGTCTCATTCACCAGATCTAATTCCAATTTGCTCCCTTTGCCCAGAGAATCTGCCTCTACAAACTTTGTAAAAGCATCTGCTGACTCAACTTCAGATCCATCTGACAGTTCTTTCGACTTGCCAAATGTGGAATACAACCTTACAGAAGCATTGGAGCGTTTGATCTCTGGGGACATATGCATCTCAACTCGGTAAAGGAGAATTTGCCTGAATAGCCTGAAGAGTGATGCCAAGACAAGAAAAAATTGGGCACAGAATATCCGCTCATCTTAGCGACTCTCAAACGAAACCGCCTCAAACTAAGGACAGAGCAATTAGGCTTATTTCAGAATATTTAGAATCCAATTGCTGAGATTTTGCAAACGTTTCCGCTTAATTAACCTACTTGAAGTCAGTTTTCAAGTTGTTTAGAAGGCTACAAAAGCAATTTCTTGGGCGGATTGTCAAACCGATGGTTGCAATTTTGGAATGACGTGCAGGGTTTGCAGTGGCGACTGGGCATCCATTTGAGACAGCCTCGCACCGAGTTAGGATGGCGACCAAAAAAGTTTTGCTGTTTTGCAAAAAGGGCATATAGTAAGGGACATTTTGCCGTCGTGTGGTCAGTATCGTGATTCCTACGTTTCCTGAAGCAAATCATCCTTTAATCAAATCGCTGGCGCACTACAGCGACCAGGAATTGTTGACATTATTTCAACGACATGCCGATGCAGGGCAGTACTTTACAGCCATTTTTTGCCGCTATAGTTCAATGGTTTATACGTTGATTCGCCACTCAGCGCGATCGCCCGTGCAAGCCGATTACCTGTTTGCCACCACTTGGCGACACATTTTTTATGAACTCAGCGGCTTAGATTTGCGGTCTGCCACAGGCGAAACGATTTTGACGCTCCAAGCTTGGCTGCTCAACATTACTGCTATTTGCATCAACCAGGCTGATCTGCCTGCCGTGGAAACCATTCACTACAGTCTCAAAGAAGCGCCGCCGCCGCTCTGGTGCTACATTGAGCAAGCGTTAGATCAGATTCCGTCCGTGCTGCGGTTGATGGTGCTGATGGCGCAAACCTTCGGCTGGAGCGAAACCCGGATTTCTGCTTACCTCCAGGCAGAAGGCGAAGGCATGTCAGCGGCAGAAGTGCGGGTACGTCTAAAAGAAGGCTACCAGTTGTTGGAAGAAAAGTTACCTGAAGATATTCGCGCGATTTACTTAATTGCTGAACAGTGGGCGCAAGGCGATCGCGTTGGTGTGGTTTAGGCGCAGGTGCTAGGTTTTGGGTGCCAGGTTTCAGGGGCTTAGGTTGCCTTGCTGGCAATTCGCCATTCGCTTTATAGGCTGTCTGCGATCGGGAAGGTGATTTGAAAAGCCGTTCCTGCTTGGGGTAACAGCATCATCTCTCCCTTAATCTGATGAACTAAGTTCCGCACGATTCGCGTCCCTAAAGAGGGAGAATTTTGCCAATCAACCGTGGCAGGAATGCCAGCCCCGTTGTCGATCACCAACAAAATGCCCTGCCATTCGCTGAGTGGCTCATCTAAAACAGAGGTGAGGCAGATTGTGATGTGTCCTGATTGATCGGTGGGAAAGGCATATTTCAAAGAATTGGAAACGAGTTCATTAATAATTAAGCCGCAGGAAATGGCGATGTTGAGATTTAAACAGATGTCGTTTGTTTCAATGCTGAGTCCCACTTGTTGATGACTGATGCCATAGGAACGGAAGAGATTACTGACTAGGCTGTGCAGATATTCATTCAGATCAATCTGGGTAAGGTCGGCGGATTGATAAAGTTGTTCATGAATCAACCCCATAGATTGCACTCGATTTTGAGCCTCTTGCAGCACGGTGAAGGTTTGCAGGTTGTTTACTTTGCGGGATTGCATTCGCAGCAGGCTTGAGATAATTTGCAGGTTGTTTTTCACCCGATGGTGGACTTCTTTGAGCAACACTTCTTTTTCTTGCAGCGATCGCCTGAGGTTGGCTTCGGCTTGTTTGCGATCAGTAATATCCAGGGCAACCCCAAACAGGCGAGTAATTTGACCATCAGCATTGCGCTCTACCTGCCCCATGCTATGTATCCAAATAACGGAACCATCCCTCACAAGACGATGATCCACGGCATGGGGTTCACCCTGTTCAAATGCCCGCTGCATCACTTGGAGATACATCGGGCGATCGTCGGGGTGAATAAATTGGATAATCTGCTCCGTCGTGGGTTTTGGCTGATCGGGATCTAGCCCAAACAGGCGAAACAGTTCCGCCGACCAAGTGCCTTGCTGGGTGATGAGATCAATCTCCCAACTGCCCACATGGGCGACCCGTTGAGCTTCTGCCAAACTAGCTTGGCTCCGTCGCAGGGCTTCCTCGGTTTGGCGGCGCTGGGCATCCAACCGCTTGGCTTCGGTGATATCTTGAGGCATACAGAGGCTGTATACCGGCTTGCCATGAGGATCGTAGATTAGGGCAACGGTGAGATCGACCCAGATGATGTCGCCGTTTTTGCAAAGGTAGCGCTTTTCTATTTGAAAGCGGGAGATTGAACCGACTAGAAGCTGATCAAATAGCGACAGGTCGGCAGTAATATCATCGGGATGAGTCAGATCCATGAATGTCATCTGGCAGAATTCGAGGTCGCTGTAGCCCAGCATTTCTTGATACTTAGTGTTGGTGCGAACCATGCAATGGTCATCTAGGGTGGCAAGCCCGATCGCGATCGGTGCGTTTTCAAAAAAAGCGCGAAACTGCTCCTCACTTTGGCGTAGGGCTGCTTCCGCTTGTTGCCGTTCCAGTTCATGCTGCTTGGCTGCGGTGATGTCTTGAAACATGCCCAAGCTGTAGCGGGGGTTGCCATCGCGATCGCAAATTAGAGTAACGATCAGATCAGTCAAAACGATGTCACCATTTTTTGTGATATATCGCTTTTCCATTTGAAACCGAGATTGACTGCCTGCAATCAACTGTTGGACTTGATCAATATCGGTTGAAACATCATCGGGGTGGGTGAAGTCGACGAATGTCATCTTGGCAAATTCTGCGCCGCTATAGCCCAATAGCTGACTGTGTGCCGCGTTGCTCGTCACGATCTGGTGATTATGAATATCGGCAAGGGAGATGGCGATCGGTGCATGATCAAAAATGGCGCGTAATTGTTCTTCGCTATAGCGCAACGCTTCCACTGCTTGCTGGCGTTCGGCTTCTAGGCGTTTGCGATCGCTAATATCTATCACCATGCCATCCCACAGCACATTGCCATTGGTCTGTAGCTCAGGCTTAGAAGCCCCTTGAATCCAAATAATTTCCCCTAATGGATTCACAAATCGTCCTTCCCATGCCCACGGCTCCAAGGTTTTGTAGGAGAGAGCAATGGAGGCATTTAAACTGGCGAGATTGCTAGGATGGCAGCAATTGATAAAAATCTCTGCATCTTGCTCAACGGCTGCTGCTGAAACACTAAACAGGGTTTCAAACTGAGGGCTGATGTAGGGAAAGGTGCGAGTACCATCCGTGTCAATGCAAAACTGGAAAATGATGCCCGGAATATTTGCCGCTAATCGTTGAAACCGCTGTTCACTCTGGCGTAATGCGGCTTCGGTTTGCTTTAGAGCCGTAATGTTGCGTTCAATCACCAAAATGGATATTAAATTGCCATCGGGATCAAATTCAGGAATATTGTGAGATTGGAACCATTGCCCGTTGTTATAAGTTGGGGTAGCAAATTCAACCGTCACGAGTTCGCGGTGTTGCACCACCGTTTGCAGCATTTTCTCCCAAAATGCGACTGCCTCGGCTGGCAGGTTCAATTCGCGATCGCGTTTGCCTAACACCAGCGATCGCGGCAGTCCCAAAGTCTTTTCAGCCGCCGGGTTGAGATAGAGGTAGCGAAACGCCAGATCAAAGCGAAAGATGGCATCAGGGGAGTTTTCGGCAAGGGTACGAAATTCTTGCTCTTGTTGGCGGAGGCTAGCTTCGGAGGCTTGCAATTGTTGGGTTTGAGCTTGCACATGACGCTCTAAATCACGATTAAGATCGTGAAATGATTCTTCAATTACTTTCCGCTCAGTAATGTCGATCGCAACTCCCAACATCCGCACGGGCTGCCCTGCTGAGTCATAAATGCAGCGCCCGATATTGGTCAGCCAGTGGGTGCTGCCATCCCGATGAATCACTCGATATTCTGTCTCATAGTCTGTATGGTTTTGAATGGCGTAGTCATTGGCATGGTTGACCCGTTCAAGATCTTCACCATGAACTCTCGCCTTCCACTGCTGATAGTTGGGTTCTACTTCGCCGGGGTCATACCCTAATAGCCGATAGTTATTGTGATTCCAGGTGAGGCTGCCCGTGGCAAAATCACGATGCCACAAGCCAATCTGATTTAAGTCAATAGTCAGTTTCAGCCATTCCTCGCTTTGACACAAAGCGGCTTCGATTGACGAATGTTCTGCTTTAACGCGATCGCGATTGGTGACCCCATTGTTCAAGTCGCTTAAGGATGCTGCTAAAGTGCGATCAGCCGCTTTTGCTGCCGCTAACTCTTGACGACACTGGGCTAATTCTGTCTGCAATGCGGTATTTTGATTTCGCAGGGCAAACACAGAATCGGCGATCGCGGCATAATCAGGGGTATCACTTTCGGAGGGCAAAAATTCAGTCATAACTCAAAAGGGTGAATGATAGATAGCCACGCTACCAATAAAAGGCGGGAGCAGAAGTTAGGGCGGTTAGCGGATCGCCTCGTGCCATCTTCTCTTATTGTCCCCATTTTCTTTCGGCGTTGCTAAATCTGGGAATCGAAATTTGTAGGGGCAATCCCTTGTGGTTGCCCTCAATCTCTAGGGTAGGCACAAGACCTACCCCTACAATTGAAAATCATCCTCTAGGGTAGGCACAAGACCTACCCCTACAATTGAAAATCATCCTCTAGGGTACGCATAAGACCTACCCCTACAATTAAAAATCATCCTCCAGGGTAGGCACAAGACCTACCCCTACAATTAAAAATCATCCTTACATTCAGCAATGCCTCTCTTTCTTATTATTTTTTTTATGGAGTAGATGTAGAGTTTCTAATTGAGCTTCAAGAAAACAATGATCTAATTTTATGGTTTTCACTTTGGGCACATTATCATGACGACAATTTTGGTGATTGATGATGATGCATCGGTGCGCGAATCTCTCAAAGATTTGCTGGAGATTGAGGGATTTCAGGCGATCGCGGCAAGTAATGGCGCTAGCGGGGTGCTGATGGCTGAGCAACACGCCCCCAATGTGATTTTGTGTGATCTGCAAATGCCAGAAATGGATGGCTACCAAGTGCTGCACACCCTTCAGCAGAACCCGATTACTGCAACTATTCCATTCATCTTTTTGACTGCCAACGCCACCCAGTCAAGTGTGCGCCACGGAATGACCCAAGGAGCCGATGATTACCTGATCAAGCCCTGCACCACTGAGCAGTTGTTGGCGGCGATCGCCGCCCGCCTTGCCAAACACACCGCTCTGCAAACTCAATCTGCAAAAGAGTTGAATAACCTGCGTAGCAGCATTTCACTCTCCCTGCCCCACGAGTTTCGCACTCCCCTGACTGCCATTCTCACCTCAGCAGAATTGTTGTGTGACATTGCCGATGAAGCGACCCCAGAAGAAATTTTAGAAATTGCCCAAACGATTCAATCGGGCACTAAAAAACTCTATCGCCTAGTCCAAAACTTTTTGCTGTATACCAAGCTAGAACTCATCCTGCGGGATCAGGAGCAATCGCAGACTCTGCCGCTGGGCGAAACCTACGAGCCTTGCAATCTGATTATAGAAATTGCTATGAAGTTGGCTCAACAGCGCGATCGCGCCGCCGATTTGCAAGTAGACCTGAGCAATGCCATTCTTGCCTGTCCTCACTTTGAAGTGGAAAAGGTGATGACTGAACTGATTGACAACGCCTTCAAGTTTTCGGAAAAAGGGACTCCCGTTCAAATTTTAAGCCACCCAAACCACAGAGCCTATCAGGTAGACATCATCAATCAAGGGCGCGGCATGACCACAGCACAAATTGCCAGTATCGGTGCTTATGTGCAATTCGAGCGGCAATATTATGAACAGCAAGGCGTAGGACTAGGACTGGCGATCGCCCATCGGCTACTCACCCTCTACGGCGGACAGTTAATGATTGAAAGCGTTCCCAACCAATTGACCTGTGTGAAGGCAATCTTTCCGTTGGGTCAAGGGCAGGATCTAGAGTAGAGGATAGGGATTAGGGCAGTCCACTTGATCCTGAAACCCTGAAAAATTTTGTAGGCAACGGTTGAGATCAACGAGCGATCGCCTGCTCTGGAACCTTTGGCTTAATTCTAGCAACCATCAAGCAGTGGCTCAATCAAAAGCAGCAAAGTCTAATTTTAATTTTGCTGGACGAAACACGCTCCTCGACTGGACAAAAAAAGGGTGAGCATTGCACTCACCCTCAGAATTTTAGAAATTATTCAATTCCTTCAATCCGATCTTCGACTTGTTGATACAGTTCGCGGAGTTTGTCGAGGTTTTCCTCGCTGGTTTCCCAGTAGCCGCGTCCATTGGCTTCTAGCAAAGTCGTCACCATTTTGCGGAACGAGTTGGGGTTAAGATCCATCAACCGTTTGCTCATCTCTTCGTCTTTGAAAAACGTGGTATTGGTGTCTTCATAGACCCAGTTATCCACGGCATCGGCGGTGGCAGACCAGCCCATGGTGTTCACCAGCCGCTTCGACAATTCCCGCACGCCTTCATAGCCGTGGGAGAGCATTCCTTCGTACCATTTAGGGTTGAGTAACTTGGTGCGCGAGTCGAGGCGCACGGTTTCTGATAAGGTGCGGATTTGAGCGTTGGCGGTGGTGGTGTCTGCCATATAAGCCGTCGGCTTTTTGCCGTCATCCCGCAGACTGGCTACGATTTTGGTCGGGTCGGAGTCATAGTAGTGGGAAACATCGGTGAGAGAAATCTCCGAAGAGTCCAGGTTTTGGAAGGTGACATCGGCGGTTTTGAGTGCCGCTTTGAACAGGTCTTCGCTTTGATCCATCATGCCGGGATTATCGGATGAGAACGCGAACCCTTTCCGCGCCAGGTACATGTTTTGCAGTTCCTGTTCGTTTTCCCAAGTGCCATTTTCCACCGCCAGGTTGATGTTGCTGGAGTAAGAGCCAGAGGCATTGGAGAAGACGCGGGTGGCAGCTTGGCGCAGGTTGATGCCCATGTCTTCGGCTTGCTTGAGGGCGTGTTTGCGGACGAAGTTCATTTCCAGTGGCTCGTCGGCTTCGGCTGCCATTTTGACAGCGCGATCGAGCAGTGCCATTTGGTTAATAAACAAATCACGGAAGACCCCGGAACAGTTGACAACGACATCAATTCGGGGGCGACCCAGTTCTTCTAAAGACAATAGCTCTAGTTTGTTGATCCGTCCGAGGGAGTCGGGCATGGGCTTAACGCCGACCATCCAGAGGATTTGGGCGAGAGATTCGCCGTAGGTTTTGATGTTGTCGGTGCCCCAAAGTACGCAGGCGATCGTTTCAGGATAAGCGCCATTGTTTTCTGACCGCTGGCGATCGAGTAGGCGATCGACCACCACCTTAGCCGATCGCACCGCCGCCGCCGTGGGAATCGACTGAGGATCAAGGGCATGGATGTTTTTGCCTGTGGGTAGGACATCAGGATTGCGAATCGGGTCGCCGCCGGGACCAGGGATGATGTATTGACCATCCAGCCCGACCAGCAAAGCACCCAGTTCGTTATCGGCAACGACTTGCTTGAGGCAAAACTGGAGATACTCGAATAGGGGCTTGAGCGGTTCGGAATCAACGGCAGTGTAGCCCGATTGATGGAGAGCTTCGACCCAAGGCGATTTTTTGTTGCCAAAGAGATTGCCAAACATCGAGAGCTTGGAGACGCGCCCTTCTGTGTCTATTTGGGCGTGAACCATGGCGGCGACGGCACTGCGAATCGCCATGTTGATACTATTTAGCAGTTCTACATCGCTGAGAACGCCGCGATCGCTGTTGGCATAAATCTCATCAATGTCGCGATCGACGCTGTTGGCAATGATCCGTTGCAGACTGAGGATGCTGTCTTCTTCGCGATCGAGGCTGGCGATGTTGACTAGGGTAGCGATCGCCTCTTCTGCCGTGGGCGGTTTGCCAATCACATGCAAGCCACAGGGCAGCAGGCGCGATTCAATCTCCATCAGTTTGATGTAGACTTTGCCCACGACGGTATCCCGCTCTTCAGCGGTCAAATCCCGCGCGTCTTTGTCTGGCAGTGCCACATCCTTGTCCAAATTCACCACGCGACACTGATCCATGATGGTGTTCGTGATCGATTCGCCCCGTCCCGTATCTTTTAGGGTTTGATAGGAGGCGATCAGTTCGCTCAGTTCCTTCAGCCCCTTATACAATCCCGCATTTTCAGCCGGAGGAGTCAGGTAGCTAATGGTTTCGGCATAGCTGCGACGTTTGGCGATCGTCGCTTCTGAGGGGTTGTTTGCCGCGTAGTAGTAGAGGTTGGGGATGGTGCCAATTAGGCTGTCGGGGAAGCACTCATCGGACATGCCAATCTGTTTTCCGGGCATGAATTCCAGCGAACCGTGGGTGCCAAAGTGCAGCACTGCATCGGCTTTCCAGATTTTTTCCAGATAAGTGTAGTAGGCGGCAAACCCGTGGTGGGGGCTAGCGGAACGGGAGAACAGCAGCCGCATCGGGTCGCCTTCATAGCCAAACGTCGGCTGTACGCCAATGAAAACATTGCCGAACGATTTGCCATAGATCAGCAAGTTTTGCCCGTCGGTATTCAGGTTGCCCGGAGCCGGACCCCAAGACGGAATCAGGCGCTCGTGATAGGGCGTGAGGGCTTCATACTCTGGCACTGACATTTTGTAGGCGATGTTCAGTTCAGGGCTGTTGAACTGAGCTTGGGCGTTGTGCAGCACCGACAACATCAGGTTTTCAGCCGAGTCGGGTAGTTCTTGTACGTCATAGCCGTTATCCCGCAACGATTCCAGCACTTTATAGATGGAGCCGAACACATCTAGGTAAGCCGCTGTACCGACGTTGCCCTTATCGGGGGGAAAGCTGAAGACCGTGATGGCAACCCGCTTATGCAGTTTGGGCTTGCGTCGCAGATTTGCCCATTTCATCGCCCGTTGCGCGATCGCTTCCACTCGATCTTGCAGAGCGATCGCTTTACCTGTGTTGCCATCCCGTCCAGAGAGAATGATTGGCTCAATGCCACCATCTAGTTCGGGCAAGGCGATTTGCAGCGCCACCTGAATCGGGTGCAGCCCCAGTTCACTGTCCTGCCATTCTTCTGTGGTTTGGAACACCAACGGCAGCGCCACCATATAGGGACGGTTCAGTCGAGTCAATGCTTCGATCGCTTTGGGATGATCTTGTCGTGCCGGACCGCCTACTAGAGCAAACCCCGTCAATGAGACCACCACATCCACAAGCGGCGTGGTTTTGTGGATCGGATCGTAGAAAAACGCTTCTACAGGCTTGGAAAAATCTAACCCGCCAGCAAACACTGGAATCACCCGTGCGCCCATTGCCTCCAGTTCAGACACCATCGACACGTAATGAGCATCGTCGCCAGTGACTAAATGAGTCCGCTGTAAAACAAGCCCAACCGTGGGCACGAGCGGATCGCGCATTTCGGCTGGAATATCGGGACGAGAAGAGAACCAGTTGAGATATTCCTTGACATCTTCGTACATCGTGGGCGCGAGGGGATGCCAAATGCCGAGGTCAGGATAGGTCACCGGGTCTTGATATTGAAAAATCGGAGCAGCATTCCCGTTTGCAGCCACTTCGCCCTTAAACACATACTTGTCTGCCAACATCAGCAGAAAGTTCTCCAGGTTTTCTTGAGAACCGCCCAGCCAATACTGAAAGCTGAGCATAAAGTTACGCGCATCCTGCGCCTTATCCATCGGCAGATATTTCAACACCTGGGGCAACGTGCGGAGCAGTTTCAGCATGGCATCTTGAAAGCCTGCGCCAGATTTTTCCTTGCGCTTTTTCATGAAGCTAGCGATCGCGCTCTTAGATTGCCCAATTTGCGCCAAGGAGAAGCTGCCCATTTTGTTAAGGCGCATCACCTGGGGCATGGAAGGGAAGACAACCGAGACATCGAGGCGATCGCGGTAAGGTTCCACCGCTTCCACCACCTTATCTGCCAAATCTTCTAGAAAAATCAACGAGGCGATAAAAATATTGGCTTGAGAAACATCTCGCTTAAAGTCGTCGAAATTCGTGGGATCACGAAGTTCCTCAATCAGGTAACCGCTAATTTCAACCGCAATACTCGGATGATTCTGGTTAATCGAACGAACAGCGGCAGACAGAGCGCTTTGATATTGAGGCTCTAGCACGACATAAACCACCTTCACCAGACTTCTCCCGCCTAGGGCTTCGGGTGCAACATGTCTAATGATGGGCTTGACGTGAGTAAACATGCGGTTAGGCTCCTTAAATCATGCGATTGCAAGCAGTCGTCACTAAGGTCAATGCTAAGTATCTAAAGGTCTTCGATTTTGCAATGCCCACGACCGAAATGAAAAGCGGGACATTAAACAAAAAACCGAGAACACAATGACAGCGAGAAATCAGACCTTATGTTTTACGCTGCACATCACTGTTTGTATCAAAAAAGCTTACCTCGTGCGGGTTTGGGAGCTTAACCGACACAATTTGATAAAAAAAAGGACATTTTTGTTTACTTTTGTTTACATTTTAGTGAGTGGTTGCTCACTAAAGGGTTTGTGAAACTTCATGATTTTCCCAAAGCGCTACAAAGGAATGGCTGAGCTAAATCCAGCCGCGCAACCAATAGATCACCATGCCAACATATTCTTTGAGGGCACGGGTAATGTTGCTAAGCTGTTCGGCTTCGGGTAGAAAGCTCAACGCCAAAGATTGGGGACTCGCTTGTAATACTTCTAAATCGCGATCGCTGACTAAAAAATCAGTGGGCGCAGGAATCGCATCAATCCCCAGCTTTTGGAAAATTCGCAGCGATCGCGGCATATGTACCGCCGAAGTGACGAGCAGAATTTTGCCAATTCCCTGAGCCTCCATAATCTGTTTCACATTGACTGCGTTCTCACGAGTCGTCCGAGAAGTTGGCTCCTGGATCATTGCCGCATCGGGAACTCCCATTGTTTTCATTAGCTCCACCATATCTGCCGACTCTGGAGCATCGTTGTTTCCCTGCCAGTCCACTCGTCCTCCACTCAAAATCAGACGAGGTGCTTTGCCCTCACGATACAGTTTGGCAGCATACAACACGCGATCGCCTGCTTCATTCACCTCCACCCACGGGCGAGGCGCAAAAGCCGGTCTAGTCGCGCCGCCCAACACCACGATCGCGTCTGCTTTAGGTAACTCCCCACTTGGCAAATGTTGAAATTCTAGAGATTTCAGCAGCGAGATGCTGACCCAGCCATTGCTGCTCACCATTAAGATGATTAGCGCTAATCCAACGGGGATCATTGCGAGGCGCGATTCCCCTTGGGATCGTTTCACGAATCGTCGCCAAAGCATTAGCCCTAACGCTAGCAGCAGCAGCAGACAAGCTAGACCTAGAGGATACAAAAACAGCGGCAGTAGCTTAGAAAGAAATAAAAACATTAGAAATAGAAACGAAGAAAACAGAATCCAAGCAATATCCTAAACAATTCTCTCTTGCAGATAGAGTATTTACTTACCTTCTAGTTTTTTTCTAATCGTGAGTTAGGTTTGCCTGTCAGAGTAAAGCGCTACAAATGATGAGGTGTTTACTAAAAACCATCCGGATGCCCTGGTAAACCCCTTGAAAGGTAACGATACTCTCTAGCTTTTCGTTTAAACATTAAAAACGCCCTGGGGGTGCCAGAGCGTCGAACAGTAACCACTCTCTTCTACTTGATACTTTTTAGCTTCTCCTGTTTCCGCAAAAATTTTGGAAATCGTGTGACAGTTTGTTCACCGTTTTAACTGAGGGGTTTTAGGAGAAACGCTAAAATTACTGCTTCGATGCTCTGAGGAACGGGAAGCTCGGTTGGTTCGCGCCCAATGCTCTTTACTCAGATGCCATGAAACTACGATATTTGCTGTTGTTTGCTGCTTCGGCTTTGGTGGTTACGCCGATTCCAACGATTAGCGCTCCTGTGCAGATCGCCTATGAATCACGCGCGATCGCAGGATCAGCAGAGACAATTTACCAGCGGGTGAATCCGGCTGTGGTGACGGTGTTTGCAGGGCGAGAAATTGGCTCTGGCAGTGTGGTTAGCTCGAATGGATTGGTGATCACCAATAATCATGTGGTGAATGGGGCAGTGGGTAGCCGGGTGTCTGCGAGAACGTTCAATGGGCAAAGTTACTCAGGACAGGTGATTGCCATCGATCGCCGATCCGATTTAGCCCTGATTCAACTGCAAACTGGGTCGCAACTGCCCACGGTGCCCTTGGCGACTAGCACGCCGCAATCAGGGGAAGCAGTGTTGGCGATCGGCAGTCCTTATGGTCGTCCGGGAGTGCTGACAACAGGCACGTTTAGCAGTGTGCGAAGTAATGGCGATCTACAATCGCGGGTGGTATTACAGCCCGGAAATTCGGGAGGTCCGTTGCTGAATGCATCGGGCGAAATGGTGGGAGTAAATAAGGCGATTTTGGAGTCGGCGCAGGGCAGCAATACGGGGATTAGCATTGCCACCAGTGTGCAAACTGTCCGATCGTTTATTGCCCAAAATAGTTCTGGAAACATAGCTTCGGGGTCGCCAATTTATAATCAAACGCCGATCTATCAGCCACCCACAAATCCGACAATCTCTCAATTTCCCGGTGAAATGGTGTTGCCAAAGCCGCAAGATCCCATTTGGCGATCGCGCCAAAATAGCCGGATTTATCAGTCGCAGCCACCCAATAACCAGTTTGCCTCTCGTCCCAATGGTCAATACTCTGGCGGTCAATATTCTGGCGGTGCTGTCGTGATTCCCACGCCGAATGGCGATCGCTTCAATCCAGGCTATGAAAGCGCCCAAGCCCCCACTCCTCAATATGATCCTGGTTTCAACTCAGATTCAACTGTTCCATCGCCCAGAGCAGGCACCAATCCAGCGATTCCCAAAGGGATCGTTTCACGAATCGCGGGCGCTCAACTCGGCGTAACCGTGGATACTCGAACGTTAGTCGTTCAAAGTGTGAATCGCGGTTCAGCGGCGGCAAATAGCGGCTTGCAAGTGGGCGATCGCTTGGTGGGAGTCAACGGAAACATCCTCCAGAGTTTTGACGACCTCAGAGCGTTTATCAGCAACGCTCCCGCTTCTGCTCAGTTCACTATTGATCGCAATGGACAAGCAGCAACCGTTGGAGTTCAGTTTTAGTCTAGTTTTAGGCAAGTTGGACGCGATATGCGACTTTCCCAATCCCGCTCACCCTAAATCCCTCTCCCAAAAAGGAATAATCAAGAATAGCTCATCAGGTCAACCGTCAAGCGGGATCACACTGTGGCGAGATCAGCGCGGAGAAAATCGATGAATTGTCGGGCAGTCCGACCCGATCGCCCATTGTGGCGAGTTGCCCACTGGAGCGCTTGAAACTCCAAATCGTCTGAGCTAAGGGAAATATTAGCTTGGGCAGCGAGATGGTGAACGATCTGTAAATAAGTCGCTTGATCAGGTGGCTCGAAGGTTAGCGTTAGCCCAAAGCGATCGCTAAAGGAAAGCTTTTCTTGCACCGTGTCCCAGGCATGAATTTCATCACCATCTTTGGGACGGGGGCGATCGCCAAAAAACTCGCGAATCAAATGCCGCCGATTAGAAGTAGCATAAACCACTACATTTTGCGATCGCGCCGTCAAATTTCCTTCCAGCACTACCTTTAATGCTTTGTAATCGTCCTCGTCTTCTTCAAACGATAGATCATCGACAAACAGAATAAACTTTTGTGGCAATGGACGCAGTTGATCGGCGATCGCTGGCAAATCTCGCAGTTCCGACTTAGCAACTTCCACCAACCGCAACCCATCTTTGCTGTAGCGATTCAGCAGCGCCTTCACCAACGACGATTTGCCCGACCCACGACTGCCATACAGCAACACATGCAGCGCCGGATAGCTTTTGAGTAAAAACTCAGTGTTTTTCAGCAACGCTTCTTGCTGGGTGCTGTAGCCCACCAGATCCTCCAGTTCCACCGGATCGGCGTAGGCAATTCCCACCAGTTTGCCCTGATGCCAGCGCAATGCAGAAAACATCGCCGCAAGTCCAGTGCCGTGCTGACGGTAATGAGCGGCAAACACTT
>CASBQE010000101.1 GCA_949127665.1 Synechococcales cyanobacterium PMM_0083 | reverse complement strand
TGGTTGCCATTTGAAGTACCACCAATCTGGTCAAACAGGGCTGTGTTGGTGGTGATATCGGCGGCATCTTCGTTTTCAGTGAGCACCATAAAAACGGGAATTTTTTTCAAGGCGTTCACAGAGTTCTGGCTGAGAACAACGCTGCTGCCAAAGCGATCGGCGGCAGTGAGGCATCCAACTGGAAAGCGCAAATTGGGGTCCCAGCCTGATTCGCTGATGTCGAGTGGACCCGCCAGGTTGATGTATTGGCGGCGTTCTTCACCGTAGATGTGGATTAAAGGAGCATAGGCGACGACTTGCTTGACGCGATCGGGTCGGGCAGCGGCAAGTCCAAGGGCAACCGATCCGCCAACCGATAGCCCAACGGTGTAAATGTTACCCGGCATGGCATCCAGGTCTGCCAATCGCGCTTTGGCATCGGTGAGATAATCGAGATGGGAGGAAATGAAGTAGCGATCGAAATCGGGATCATCGGCAGTTTCAACGGCTTTCACAATATCCATCAGGCGGGGTTCGATCGCCACAAGTCGCGCCATCAAGGCAAGCCGCTGCATATAGCTAGGACGGGCGAATCCATCTGGATTCCCGGCGACGTTGCCTAAATAGTTGCTTAAAACGGGGTCTGCTTGAATTTTGGCTTTCAGCGGATCGGCAATCTCTGGCTTTAGATCGACCTGTGCCCAGTTTTTAGCCGGATTGATTGAGACATGACCTGCAATAGAAGGCTGATAAACATTGAAGCCATTCCGAAATAGATAATCCGCCAGTCGCCATAGCTGATGCGGTTTGGCGCTGAATCCATGAAACAGCATCACTGTGCCGCGAATGGGCTGACCGGGTTCATGGAACAAGTAGTAGGGATATGCGCCATCGCGTCGTTCAGGATTGCGATCGATACGGTCAATGTAAGCGGCGATCGCGCTTTTAGTTTGGTCGATCTGCTCAGCAGTGGGAGAAATAAGGATACTCATGCCAGTTCTCTTTGGGGGGCTAATGGTTCAAAAATTAACTCGTGCCATTGCAAACAACCGCATCTTAATCCTAAATTCCGCAAGTAGTAGGAATACTTCGCCAAAAGCCCCTTTAGAAAATGCTGAGTCTTAATTAACCCGACAATAAAAGATCTGACATCAACTTGTAGAGTGCGGTTAGCGACAGCGTAACGCACCGAATTGCTTATTAATGGTGCGTTACGGCGTTGCCTCACACACTCTACGTGACCATGACGTTAGAAAATGCCGTGTCCTCACAAAAAAGATTTCCCACGGCAGACAAAACCTTTAGCCTAAAGCTATCAGTGTTGCCCACCGTGGGAAATAAATTGAAATTGAGCTTGAAAGAGACGCAATTCTACGTCACAGAGCCTTTGTCAACGCTTAGGACATCGCCTGAATGATGTAATCGAAGTAGGGTGCAGCCTCTGCCGCATCCTCATCGCTTAACAACTCGATAGAAGCTGCCTTCAAACAACGAATCGCTTCAGCCATTCCAGGAACCGGAACGCCCAATGCGTTATACATTTCGCGTGCGCCAATAATGCCGATCTCTTCGATCGGATCTTTGTCGCCTGCAAGAACGCCATAAGTAACTAGTCGCAAATACCAACCATAGTCTCGGAGACAAAGCGCCCGTTGCTTATCACCGTAGGCGTTGCCACCCGGAGCAATAAAGTCAGGACGCTTTCTCCAAAGCTGCTTGCTGGCTTCTTGAACAATTTTCTTTTCATTCATAGACAGCGTTTCGACGATGCGAGTGCGCTGTTCGCCAGTTTGAAAGTACTCTTTCACGGCTTGGAGTTCGCCAAAGGTTGGGTAGCGAAGCTCATCATCGGCTTGAAGAATGACTTGGCTAACTACACTCATAATTATCGTGGTATCTCAGGTATTGGTTTATAGTTTAACGAGTCTTGGGGACGCAAATAAAGACAATTATTGTTTTGCAGCAAGGTTCGCTACACTTTCAAGAGAGTACCGCGCTAGATATATGAGAAATTAAAAAGTTTTGTAAAGATCAGGATTCCTCCCACATGGAGAGACGGCGGAGTTCGTAGCAAATCGCCAAGTGGGAAATGCGAACTTCTAGGGCACAGAAAAACACGCCAGTAACCAAAATGCCAGCCCCGATGAGAAATAGAGCCAGGACAACAGTTGATAGCCAGTTGGAGTTTAAAATGACGGCGAGAGCGATCGCAAACATGCACAGCAGCAGCGTCAAAAGCGCTACATAAATGCTGAGTGCGGCTTTTTGAAGCAGTCCATGACGACGAATAAAAATCGGGATTTGTTTATCTAGTAGGTTCATGCGCTCTTTCCAATAGGTATCAGCGCCACTTTTTTGGAGCAAATCCAGGCGCTCCTGGTCGATCTTTCTCATGCGATCGCCCACCGACGTATAGCGAGTAAGAATTCCATTTTGCACCAGCGTACAAACCGACATCAGCACCGCTGGTGCGATGATCAGTTGAATCGTACGAGCAACGGACTCGGCATTCATTTCAATCAGCATGGCATTTAGAAGTAGAGTACGAAGTGCGGATGGGTTACGGCGTAAGGAGTGTGAATAGGGATCTGCTCCAGTTAATGCCGCTTTAATCAAGTGACGGTTTAGTCACCAGGCTTGAGATAATCTAGCAGGCGATCGCCCGAATCAGCCCGTACTAAGCCCACAGCAATATCGGGCAGTTGGGTAACGCTGAGAAAAACAAGGTAGCGCGGCTCCCAGCGGGGTTGAAATTTTTCCTTGAACTGATGCAGCCCTTTAAAGTTATAGAACTGGTTGAGGTGTTCAAAAAAGTAGTTTAAGCCTTTTTCTACTCGACGAGCATCAGGATTGACTCCCACGCCTGCCAATGGCGACAGGCTGAGGTTGAAGCCTTCGTAGCCAATTTTTTGGAAGTGCTGAATCATCGAAACGAAAAGAAACTCCATTGTGCCCTTTTCAACTCCAGTCCGGTGACGCATCAGGTCAATGGTGACTTCTTTGCGATTGTAGCCAGAAAGCAAGCTGGAAAAGGCGATCGCTCTGTTCTGAGCATCGTAAACAACCGCAACATGGCATCCTTGTAAATATTCTGAATGAAACCACCCAATGGAAAACCGTTTCTCAGAACCATTCTTGCTACTCAACCATTCATCGCTCACCGATTTAAGCTGCGCGATCAAGTTATCGCTAATGGGCGGCGCAAATACCTCGGCGCGATGCCCCGTTTTGGTCAAGCGATTGATAGCGGTACGGAGGTTTTGATTTGCCTTGCCTTTCAAGTTGAATGTAGTCAGGTCAATGATGGCATCTTCACCAATTTGGACATGGCTGAAGCCTAAAGACTCATACAAGGACAATTGATCAGGAATCGCTTCATAAAAGGTGGGAAACCAATCGTTGCGATCGCAAAATAGCTGAAATCCACGAATTGCTTCAGAGCGATCTGCTGGCGGTCCAATCGGGTCACCTAACGCGATCGCGGCTCTGCCCTTTGCCACATATGCCACCACGCTTTTACCAGATGGGCTGAAATAATAGGATTTATCACTGAGCAAAGCTAACCGCGCCAGAGAAGATTGTCCATAGAGATTGATGATTTCCCCTGCCTGTTGCCGATCTGCCAGAGTTGCCGCATCGCCCCGCAGCAGCACCGGACGCAGCAGCATCAAGAATGCAAAGCTGAGCGTGACCCCGCCCACAATATAAATGGAATTGGCAAAGAAATTGGCAAATCGTCCGACAGGCTCCAGTCCGGCGTTGTCTGCCGCAAAGAACATTGCCAGAGTTTGCAGGATGGACTGGATCAACCCAAAATTCATCGGTTGCCCATCTACCTTAAATCGCCCCTCTAGAATGTAAAAACCTGCGGTTCCATACGCCAATGTAAACAATACGGCAACAATCAAAACTCGAATCCCTTGAGCAATAGCAGGGCGATCGGACTGAGCCGTAAACACAGGGCGCATGATGATTAATTGGATCAACAACACGCCTGCCAGCAGGCTTTCTTCATAGTCAAAGCCCTTAATCAAATGACCCAGTATGGAGATCACCAGCAGCCCAACGGTGAGTACCCATGCCATGCGTTTTCGTCGCATCAAGTTCGCGGCTAAAACGATCAGCAAGAAGCCTGCGATCGCCGTAAACACTCGCCCACTTGCCCGCACATCAAATGGAACAAACAATTCCAGCCAGTCTCGCCGCTCTGGCAAGCTAGGCGTAACCGCTGACAGCAGGTTGACCAGTCCAACCATCCCAGTCAGCAGCACCGCTACCCACAGTGCAATTTGAGTAGTGCGAGGCAACATGCCAGGGATACGGCGCTGAGGCGATGGAGTATCTGACATATCTTGTCCTATTGTTTTACCGCTGGCTGGGGAAGATACTTACTTTACACGGGCAACGCCGATACAGGTTTTTCAGGTAGTTTTGATGGAGCAGCCTTGAGCGCAATCTTAAACTGCTTTCCCACATAGGTAAGGGAATCGGCAAGATGCTTACGCCAATAGTTCCAGCCCACGTTTTTGCCGTGAAGCCCATGACCACCGGGATACACCCGAAAGTCGTTAGAGATGCCCAATTGATTCAGCGTCTGATGAAACGATCGCGTATCTGCGAGATATTCGGCATCCGCATCGCCCGCATCTATATACGCTCGAATGTGCTGGCGCTGAGCCGCCGGAATTTTTTGAACAAACTGCTGAGGGCTGTTGACAGCACCGCTTTTGTCAACAAAGTAACCGGTGTGGCTAAACAAGGTGTGAAACTGATTCAAATTGCGAAGTCCAATATTAAAGGCACCCCAACCTCCAGAAGAACTGCCCCCGATTGCCCAAAATTGAGGCGAAGGCAGCGTCCGATAGCGAGATTTCACCACCTTGGGCAGTTCCTTGCCAATCAGCGTTCCCAAGTTGCCATTGGCTCCATCAAAATAATCAGGGTCCCAAAACGGACTGCTGCCTCGGTTGTCGCTGCCGTCGGGTGTAATCACAATTGATGGCGGCAATCGCTTTTTCTGGTAGAGATCATGCAGCACCGAAGTTAACGCGGCTTTATCTTGAAAGTCTCGCGCATTGCCATGTCCCCCATGTAGCAAAAAAACGACAGGATAGCGTTTAGTGGAGGATTGAGCATAGCCGGGTGGCAAGACCACGCCATAGCTGCGATCGCTGCCCATAGCATTACTGGAAAAGGTTTTGACCTCAAACGTTAACCCAGTGTTTTTTTCAGCGGGCGCTAAATCGAGTTGAGGCACTCCGGCAATGAAGACATACCAATAGCCCCCTGCTGCCAAAGTGGTAAGAATGGTGGCGCTAACCACCAACATTTTTTTAACACGTCCCTTCATGCTGAAAATCCACGGCGGCTGTTAGGATGGTCGTTCTCAGAATAGTATAAATTTGTTGGATTCTTATGGAGATCAAGTGACTTTAGAGTGCAAATCTTTAATGAGACTGACGCTGCTAGATCTCCAATCCCATCTGCCCTACTTCCGCGATCGCGCTTTTACACCAGAACATTTGCCATGACATACACTCCCGACCTTGTTGATACCGCTCCATTAGAAGAACCGCGCTGGCAGCAGGGCGAACTGGTGGAGGTCACCATTTCCGACCTCAGCGACAGCGGCGATGGGGTGGGGCGAGTCAATCAGCGGGTGGTGTTTGTGCCCGACACGGTGACTGGCGATCGCGCGATCGTGCGTTTGGTGCGGGTCAAGCCTCAATATGCCAACGGTAAACTACACGAATTATTGGAACCGTCACCTCATCGCATCCGTCCGGGCTGCATCGTGGCGGATAAATGCGGCGGTTGCCTATGGCAGCATGTTGACTATGACCATCAAACCGAGGCAAAGCGCAATCAACTCCTGCAAGCATTAAAGCGGATTGGCGGATTTAGCCAGCCGCAAATTGACCCGATGATTCAAGTGGCAGGTGCATTGGGCTATCGCAATAAGGCAACCTATCCCATGCGGCGATCGCCCACGGGACAGGTGCAAGCAGGCTACTACCAAAAAGGCAGTCATTTGTTGATTAATCTCAACCAGTGCCCCATTCAAGATCAGCGGCTCAATCCCTTACTTGCTGAAGTAAAACAAGATATTCAAACACGCGGCTGGAGCATTTATGACGAAGCAAAACATCAAGGCAAAGTGCGCCATTTGAGCTTCCGCATTGGTCGCCACACCGGAGAAATGTTGCTGACGCTCGTGGTGAAAGAGGGCAAACTGGAAGGGATGAAAGAACAAGCGGCAGAGTGGATGGAGCGCTATCCCGGATTAGTCGGGGTGGGGTTGAACATTAATCCCAATCGCAGCAACGCGATTTTTGGCAAGGAATCCTACCCGATCGCCGGACAGCACCACATCCACGAAATCTTTGCTGGAATGACTTTTCAAATTTTGCCCGATACCTTCTTTCAGGTAAACACCGAAACCGCAGAAGCGTTGATGCAGGAAATTTTGGCAGAACTCAATCTGCAAGGCACCGAAGTGGTGCTGGATGCTTACTGTGGCGTGGGGACGCTCACTTTGCCTTTGGCGAAACAGGCAAAACAGGCGATCGGGTTGGAGGTGCAGCCGGAAGCGATTGAACAAGCAGCGATGAACGCTGCCCTGAATGAACTTCACAATGTTACCTTTCAGTTAGGCACCGTGGAAAAGCTGCTGCCGACTTTAAAAGTGCAGCCCGATGTGGTGATCCTCGACCCGCCGCGCAAAGGCTGCGATCGCTCTGTAATTGAAGCGCTATTGCAAATCCAGCCAGATCGCATCGTCTATGTTAGCTGCAACCCCGCCACCTTGGCTCGCGACCTGAAGCTGCTCTGCGAAGCCGGAGCGTACACCCTGACTCGCGTACAACCCGCCGACTTCTTCCCTCAAACCGCCCATGTGGAATGTGCAGCATTTGTTACGAAAACCGAATTGATAAAATAAGTTACTGGTTTTCAGCTTAAACAACGTGGTCAGGGGCTAGGTGGCAGATGTTGGCTGAGTCGCCCAGTTCAATTTGGATGGTGGCGTGGTCGATGCCAAACTGATCGTGTAACTCCTGGCAAATGTGCGCCAAAAAGCGATCGCCGGGATGCCCCTCCGGAATCACCAAATGAGCCGTGAGGGCTGTTTCAGTGGTACTCATCCCCCAAATATGTAAATCGTGAACTTGGCTTACACCAGCCTGTTCAGCTAGATAAACGCGCACAATCCGCTCATCCACGCCCATAGGCACCGCATCCATTGCCAAGTTGAGTGAATCTTTCAGCAGTTGCCAGGTGCCAACAATGATGATGGCATTGATCACCAAACTAAAGGCAGGATCTACCCAGAGCCATTGGGTGAACAAGATGGTGACCCCAGCCAGAACCACACCAAAAGACACGATCGCGTCCGATGCCATGTGCATGAACGCAGCCCGAATGTTGAGATCGGTTTTGCGACCCGACATAAACATGAGCGCGGTGATTGTGTTGATCACAATGCCGATCGCTGCCACCACAATCACGGTAACCCCTGCCACTGGCTGAGGATCAGGCAAACGCCGCACCGCTTCCCACGAAAGCCCACCCACTACAACCAGCAAGAACATCGCGTTAAACAATGCCGCCAAGATAGACGATCGCCGCCACCCATAGGTGTAGCGACTAGAAGGCTGACGACGAGATAAGATACTGGCAACCCAAGCCACGACCAGACCCAGCACATCGCTCAGATTGTGCCCTGCATCTGATAACAGCGCGATCGAATGCGCTGCCCAGCCATAGCCCGCCTCAATCATGACAAAGCCCAAGTTGAGAATTAGCCCAATCGCAAACGCTCGACTGAAGTTTGTTGGGGCATGGTGGTGGCTGTGATCGTGATGCTCATGCGTGGACTGCTCGGTAGTTTGACCACGGTTCGTGGAATGGTGGTGCTGGTTCGCCATAGTGAATGATTGCGGAGTTTTGCACATATCAGATAGATGCATTCTAATACAGACCTGAATATCTGAATATTCGTTCATGTATATATGTCGATTTAAACTGGAAACAAGAGGCGATAAATTCTTCAATAGAAAACATCAGTTCTACTTCAGCTAGGTAGAGTGTCCTTCTAGCGTTGTCAATTAGGTTTGCTTACAAGAAATTAGTCACACATTATATGGCTTCGGCTAGCAATCGCCTTGCTTCGACCCTGATATAATCACCGCAAGTATGGTGATTTTGGGAGAGTGACATGGCAGCATGGCAAGTGATTTCAGGTGGCGTGACGGCACCGAAAGGCTATCGGGCAGCAGGGATTACCGCAGGATTGAAGCCGTCTGGATTGCCAGATTTGGCGCTGATTGTGTCGGATGTGGAAGCGATCGCGGCGGGAGTATTCACCCTTAGCGTCGTCCGAGCCGCTTGTATAGACTACTGCCGGGATAAACTGCGCGCCAGACCCAACGCCCGTGCCATTCTCTGCAATGCAGGACAGGCAAATGCCGCCACTGGTTCGCAGGGCATCGTAGATGCCATAGAATCTGCTCAATCCCTGAGCCAAATTTTAGGAATTTCAACCGATGCTATTTTGCTGGCATCCACTGGCGTGATCGGGCAGCGCATCAAGCTGGATATTTTGAAATCCGCCTTGCCAAAATTAGTTGAATCCCTTTCTGACACCGGATCAGATGACGCTGCTAAGGCAATTTGCACCACCGATTTGGTGCCAAAAGCGATCGCCTTAGAGACAACCTTTGGAGACAGACCTGTTCGGATTGGCGGCATCTGCAAAGGCTCCGGCATGATCCATCCCAACATGGCGACGATGCTAGGCTTTATCACCTGTGATGCGGCGGTTTCCCCGCAGCTATGGCAGCAAATGTTGAGCCGTGCCGTAGATAAAAGCTTTAACCAAATCACGGTGGATGGCGACACCAGCACCAACGATACCGTATTGGCACTCGCAAATGGCGAATCTCGCACCCCCGCTATCACCGAACCGGGTGCTGAAGCCGACAAGCTAGAAGCCATGCTAACGGACGTGTGTATTTACTTAGCAAAAGCGATCGCGCGGGATGGTGAAGGCGCAACCTGCTTGATCGAAGTGCAAGTTTCTGGTGCCACAGACGATGGGTCTGCTCGGAAGGTGGCTCGTGCGATCGCGGGATCATCCCTCACCAAAGCCGCTATTTTTGGGCGCGATCCTAACTGGGGCAGAATAGCCGGAGCCGCCGGACGAGCTGATGTTCCCTTTAATCAGGACGACTTGCAGATCAAACTAGGCGATTTCTTGATGATGGATCGAGGTCAACCCCAGCCCTTTGATCGAACTGCTGCCAATGCCTATCTCAAACAAGCCGCCGCCGGAGCCTATTTGCAAGGAGACACCGTTTTGATATGCCTTAGCATCGGAGATGGATCTGGGTTTGGCACCGCTTGGGGCTGCGACCTTAGCTATGATTACGTCAAAATCAACGCAGAGTACACTACCTAAGTCGTCACGCAACTGCTACGGTTTATCTCGCATCGTTTTGAGGTTGGTAAACGTCCCAAGACTTAACCAATAGGGTACGCATTCCT
>CASBQE010000100.1 GCA_949127665.1 Synechococcales cyanobacterium PMM_0083 | reverse complement strand
TCGTCATACTCCTCACTTTCTTCCTCTGAGTATTCTTCAGAGGTCTCTTCAGTCTCCTCGTAGCCAGCGTCTACGGTTTCAGTCGATTCTTCATATTCTTCAGATTCAGCCGTTTCCTCAAATTCAGAGTCTTCAGAGTCGCCAGTGGCTGCTTCATCAGCATCTGAGTCATCTTCATACTCAACATAATCGTAGGTATAAACTGACTCTGACTCTGTATCTACTTCGAGTTCATCGCCAAACAGGTCAAAAATGGCATCGGCAACCGCAAAATCGTCTTCGACCCATACGCCTTGGCTAAAATCTAGATCGCTTACAGCCCGGACTGCCCATAGCTCCTGACAGAATTCAGGATTAGTCATGTAGCTATAGGGCACGTAACAATAGCCTTTTTCTCCCCATTCTTCGCCCCACGAATTACGCAGGATAAATGCTTGCGATTGGTCGGAATAGCCCACGCACAGCATGGCGTGCCAGCCGTGTTCTGCCCGACCTTGTTCAGAAGGGTCAGGAATCGGCACAATGCCGCGCTTTTGGGCTTTGTCGAAGGAATGGAAAAGTTTTAGCCCCAAGGCGAAGGGAAATCCTTCGGCGAGGCAAGACTTCATGGCGGTTAGGTTACAGTCAATTTCTTGAGCTTCTTGCACTAAAAATTTACGGGCTTCTTCGTAGGCGGCATCATGGGGTTGCACGTTGACTTGGGCTGCTTCATATGCCCAGGTTGCTTCGCTACAGGCTCCGTGTTCTTGCAGCACTTGAATGGCAGAGACGATCATGCAGCCCGTATCTTCTGTGCTGTTTTCGTAGGCACGGGCGTTGTAGTAGATAAACAGGCGGCTAACATCACCCGCGTCGCCGTTTGCCCGTTTTGCCAGATATTCGTAGGCTCCAGCCAGTGAGTTGGCAACACAACTGCTGAGTGCGGATTGGTTTTCGACGGCGGTCATGTAGGGGCGCAAATCGACGCGGGGTGGCAATTGCTCGGCTTGAAAGCGATCGCCCGCATATTTTTGAGATTTTGGCGGTTTTTTGCCGTTCGCAGGTTGAAAACCGCCGAATTTGATTTTTTGCCCGGTTGTGCGATCGGTCAGGGTCGTGATTTTATGACGTGTCATACAGTTGTGCGTATAGAATTCCAGCGATCTGCTTCTGGTATTCCCAAAACTGATCTTGAACTCCCACAGAGCAATTTAAGCATCTTCTGACTCAAGCTTGAACTTGGCTTTTTCAGCGACTAAGGTTAAATAATTTGAAGAGGCTCGTGAGGGTTCGTATACTCCTTTTTCCCACTCGCTGACGGTTTGTTGTCGGATGCGGAGTTCTTGAGCAAAGCCAACTTGGGTTAGTTTCATATGCGATCGCAAGGCTTTGACCAGTTCCCCGTTCCATTGAATTTCGTCATCGACACGCGGTACTGTATAAACTTGAGACGGCTTATAAAAAATGACCTGTTCATCTAAAAAATTTAAACTTTTCACTAAGTAGCCAGCATTCATCCAAGCGCTGGCTTGCAGTGCGCCTTTGCTGCGGTTGCTCCACCAGGCTCGGTTGTGGCGGGCAGACTCTGGCAGTAAAGCACCCATGAGCGTTTCAAGTTCCGCAAAGGTGAGTGTCACTTCAACGCGATCGCTCTCCTGTAAATACTCCAGCAATGGCTGATATTTGCTTCCACCCTTCATAAACGCATTCCACAGCAAGTCATATAACGGTGATTCTTACGAATAGAATCGTCTCATTATAAATACACTTCCCGAAACCGCTGAACTAAGCGGCTGCATGAAACTAATTGGTAGAATTGCGATCGCAAATTTTCAGCCTTAAATCCGGCACAATAATCGAGTAATTGTTCTCGTCACTTTCAACTCTCATGCAGTGGTTCCTCACCCAAATTCAAGAATTATTCATTAACCTTTCCCGCATCTTTTCCGCGCCCATTTTTGAAATGGGTGGGAATCGATACTCTGCCAGTCTAATCACCACCCTGATCCTGATCCTGATTGGCGTATTTTGGCTATCCCACGCCGTCAGCAGTTGGATCAAGCGGGGCGTGCTGACTCATCTAGGCTTCGATCGCGGAACCCGCGAAGTCGTCACCGCGTTCATTCGCTACCTGCTCACCTTTCTAGGGCTGATCATCGTCTTGCAAACCGCAGGCGTAAACCTCAGTTCCTTAACCATCTTCGCGGGTGTGATTGGGATTGGGGTTGGTTTTGGGCTACAAAACCTTGCCAGCAACTTCATTAGCGGCTTAACAATCCTGCTAGAACAACCCATTCGCGTGGGCGATTTCATCCAGGTTGGCGATCTGTTGGGAACGGTCGAAAATATTTCGATTCGCTCCACCAACGTTCGCACTCAGGATGGTGTTTTTGTGATTGTGCCAAACATGAAGTTCGTTGAAAACCACGTCATTAACTGGAGCCATACTGATCCCCGTTGCCGGATTCATATTCCGGTCGGCGTTGAGTATGGGAGCGATACTTTGGCAGTATCCGAAGCGTTGCTGAGTTGCGCTCGTCACGAACCTAGAGTGTTGTCCAATCCATCTCCCAAAGTGTGGTTTCGTGATTTTGGGGAGAGTGATTTAAAGTTTGAGCTACTGGTGTGGATTGACCAACCCGCCGAGAGTGAACCGATCAAAAGCGCGCTCAACTTTTTGATCGATCAAGAGTTTCGCGATCGCGGCATCCAAATCCCCTTTCCTCAGCAAGAGCTATACATCCACAATCTAGATAAAATCATCGGCTCACAACAGCGGAATGGCAGTGGTGATCACAGTCATGCAAAGCCTTCACCGGCGGAAGCATCTCCTGGTGAGGTTAAAAAGGCACCGATTTCTCCTAATAATTTAACGCTCCGCAATTTGCTCAGAAAGATTAGCTATTTTGACCAGTGTTCAGATCCAGAACTGTTGCAGTTGATTGAATATGGCTACCGTCAGATTTATCCAAC
>CASBQE010000099.1 GCA_949127665.1 Synechococcales cyanobacterium PMM_0083 | reverse complement strand
CCCCGATCCCGACCCCCACGCCACAACCTCCCGATCCGGTGAACTCTACTGAACGACTCAACATCGATCCAGATACAACCGTGACGCGGCGAGGCGTTTTGAGAAGCAATGAAACCAAGACTTACATTGTTTCTGGCTCCCAAAATCAAATCCTGGAAACGGTCATCAGTGGAGACGGCATATTGATGAGCATCATTGGACCTGATGGGGTGTCGGTAGCCAGAAATGCTCGGCGTGTGTCCTATTGGCAAGGCTCATTGCCCTTCAATGGCGATTACCTGGTTCAACTCAGCCCAGTTCAAGGAGTCAATGACGGTCGATATGACTTGAATATTACTCTGAGAAGTGCAGCCCGACCGCCCGACCCGATCCCTACCGTGACTCCATCCCCGCCTGAACCCAGAATTAACGAAATTCCAGTAAGGTTAGACTTTCCACCGGGCGATCCTTCCCAACCGTTTAGCGATCGCATTGAACGCGATCTAATCAATCGCTATGTAGTTTCTGTGCCGCTGGGTGCTGTCTTGAAAGCACAGGTTGATAGAGGGACACTAGAGGTTCGTAATTCTGCTGGTAGAGTTGTTAGTCCCAGAGGAGCCAATCGTTGGGAGGCAGCGATCAACGACGATGGACAATACCTGATTGATGTGTTGGGACCTAAAGGAACCAAATACACGTTAGAGTTGAGCATTAATTAAGGAGTGCACAGTGAACGCTTTACTCGTTGCTGGAACGGATACAGACGCGGGGAAAACCGTCGTCATGAGTGCCCTCGCCGCCTACTGGCAGACCTACTGGTCAAAACAACGGCTAGGAATTTTCAAGCCGATTCAGTCTGGAGTGGGCGACTGCGAACACTATAGTCAACTGTTTGTGTTAGACCCGGCTGAAGTGACTCCGATTCGGTTTGAGGCTCCCTTGGCTCCTCCCATTGCCGCTGAACGAGAAGGTGGCAAGGTTTCAGTGGAACTTGCATGGCAAGCGTTTGAGCAATTACGCCGCAGCCGAGATTTTGTTTTGGTCGAAGGTTTGGGTGGGCTGGGTTCTCCGATAACGCGCGAGACCACCGTGGCAGATCTAGCCTGGGATTGGCGCTTGCCGACCGTGCTGGTGGTGCCTGTAAAATTGGGGGCGATCGGGCAAGCGGTTGCCAATGTCGCTTTAGCGCGTCAATCGAAAATTCATCTAAAGGGAATTATTCTTAACTGCGCCCATCCTCAAGCTGAGCAAGCAATTGCCGACTTTGCCCCCGTGAAATTGATTGAGTCATTGACGACCATTCCGGTATTGGGAACTTTACCGCATATCTCAGACTTAATGAATATTACTCACTTGGCTGAAGCAGCCTCTCAGCTTGATTTAGAGCGGTTGTTTCCGGGGAATCTTTGGATGTTTTCTGATCAAGCAGCAGGATAAGCGATTATGCCTAGGATGTTGGTGCTTCTGCTGGTTTAGAAACACCCATGCGAATCTCTGAGCAAAAGGAAGCCATGTTAAATCCGCCCGATCGCTTCACAACGCTGGTACGTAAGCGTAAATTGGGGCTAGCAAACCACAACCGCTCTTCAGCATATAGGGTCTCATCTTCAGTAATCAGAGTTAACGCCTCATCGTCGCCCATCATGTAGCGCCCTGCAACAGGGGTCTTTTCTGAGGAATCTAATTCGCGCAACAGCTTGCCTTCATTCAGTGTTTCAGGATCTGCAACGGGGACTAGCATCGTTGATCCTGCATATTTTTTCCCACCCTGTTCCATTGAGCCGTTCCAAGTCGCTCGTGCGCCAAACAGCGCTAATACCGGGTCAATATTGTAGTGCTGGCAGAGTCTTACAACTGCTGGGTCTGCCTTATCAACCATTTCGATTACCAAGTCAGACTTTGCTGCTTCTGACGGCCCGAAGTCAAGATGATGGCTCGTTCGCTGAGAAAACCACTTACCACTACTCAACTCAAAAAATTCAACTATATTCATCGCTTATCACAATCTCGCAATCTGCATTCTCAGTCACCTCATTATTGCAAGTTTCTGGAACACTAACATCTCCTAAAAATTGAAGATTATTGGGCGTTAGTCATTCTCTTTGCTTGGGCAACCTAAACCATGGAGATCGCTTGAAGTAGAATTTCTGTGCAGACTGAGCAGCGATTACAGATGCCTCATGGTAAGTTGCAGTTTGTTTTAGATTTCTGGCTAACTATGGGCGATGAAAGTTTAGAGCGAGAAATGCAACGTTCTTAATAATAAAACTTTCAGCAGGATCAAGCTTGAAGTGCAATCAAGGGAGCATATCAGTGGTGGTGACAGATCAGATGCGAATTCAAGCATTAGAGCAGGAAAATTTAGCTCTCCGCACACAGTTAAAGCAGGTTGAAGGGGAACGATCGCAGCTAAAAAGCCTGGTAACAGAACGCACCGCAGAATTAAGTCAAGTGGTAAGCCAGTTACAACAGGAGGTTTGCGATCGCCAGCAATCCGAGGAAAAACTGCGCCATTCTCAACAAAAACTCTCATTGCTATTTCAACAAACGCCCTTAGCCATCATTGAATGGAATACTGATCGGGAAGTGCAGGAATGGAACCCCGCCGCTGAACGCATTTTTGGATACCAACGGCAAGAAGCGATCGGTCTTCCTTTTGGCTTTTTAGTGCCTGAGGCGATTAGAGCGGAGGTGAGCCAAACTTTAGCTGGAATCAACCAGCATCAGCCATCGAACCACTCGATTAACGAAAATATCACCAAAGATGGCAAAACGATCACTTGCGATTGGTATAACGTGCCGCTGATTGCGTCCGATGGGCAAATGGTTGGCTCAGCCTCCTTAGCCCTAGATATTTCTGAACGTAAAAAAACCGAAGCCAAGCTAGCAGAGCAAGAGCAATTCCTCCGCAGCATCTTTGACGGTATTCAAGAACTAATCTTCGTGATTGACGTACTCTCAAACGGAGAGTTTCACTATGCAGGCTGGAACTGGTTTACAGAAACAATCACCCATGTCACCAGTTCCCAAGCTGTGGGCAAAACGCCACAAGAAATATTTGGTGAAGCCGATTCGATCGCAATCTGCCAACGATATAGGCAATGTGTAGCAAAGGGTAAGGTGTCTTATGAAGAGTGTTTATTATCTCGTGGCGAACCCCGGTGGTGGTTAACAACACTGAATCCATTGAGGGATGAGGCTGGAAAGATTCACCGCATTGTGGGCACATCTATGGATATTGGCGATCTCAAACAGGCAGAAGTGTTGCTCAATGAAAAAAACCGCGACCTAGAGCAAACTCTCACTGAATTGCAGCACACTCAAACTCAACTGATCCAAAGTGAAAAAATGTCTAGTTTGGGGCAATTGGTCGCAGGCGTTGCTCACGAAATTAATAACCCAGTTAACTTTATCCACGGCAATCTTAGTCATGCCGATGACTATACCCAAGACTTGATTGGCTTAGTGGAGTTGTATCAAACTCATGTGCCCAATCCGCCCGCCATCATTCTATCTGCAACCCATACCATTGACCTAGACTTTTTGAAGGACGATCTACCCAAAGTTCTAAGTTCGATGCGAGTTGGCTCAGAGCGAATTCGAGAAATTGTGCGATCGCTGCGTAGCTTCTCTCGGTTAGACGAAGCAGAATTCAAAGCGGTGAATATTCATGAAGGCATTGATAGCACGCTGATGATTTTGCAAAGCCGTTTGAAAACAAAACTCGATCCTGATATTCAAATTGTTAAAGACTACGGCACGTTGCCTCTAGTCGATTGCTACCCCGGTCAGCTTAACCAAGTGTTGATGAATATTCTTAGTAATGCGATCGATGCCGTAGAAGACGCAAGGGACTCAAATGCAGCCGACACTTTCTTGCCCTCAATCACGATTTGCACCCGCGTAATTTCCTCCAACCGTCTCATGATTCAGATTGCGGATAATGGATCTGGAATAAATGAGCAAGTGCGATCGCGCTTATTCGATCCTTTTTTCACCACGAAAACAGTAGGCAAAGGAACTGGATTGGGGCTTTCCATTAGCTACCAAATCGTGACGGAAAAACACAAAGGTCGGCTCGTTTGCCAATCTACGTTAGGGCAAGGAGCCACATTCATCATTGAGATTCCCATTCACCAACTCAGCATCAAGGATTAACTAATCATCCAATTGCTTGCCCAATCTTGCACAATAGAACTAAGCAATTGCAAAGCACTAAAATTATCCCGTAGGAGAGCGCTCGGTGAAACATCCTTTAGTTTGGTCAACCGCAATTCGTAAAACGTTAGCGAAGCTTTCCACAGGATTCTCGATGGGACTTGCCACCATTGTCTGGTTAATACCCGCAACAACAAACCAGCTAGCCGTCTCCGCTCAGGATGAGGCATGTTATATGGTAAACTCCGCCGGACGACGGATCAACCTGGGAAAACTCTGTGGAGCCGATAATGTCAAGCCCAATTTTACTTCCACAAAAGGGCTTTACTCGGTTCCCATTAAACGCCGCGATGGAGGAACCCCGGTCATTGATGTTACTTTTAACGGCAGTCAGAAGTTTGAGATGCTGCTAGATACTGGAGCCAGTGGCACGTTGATCACCCGATCAATGGCACGCGCCTTGCAAATTCCAATTATTGGGGCAGGGCAGTTTACCTTGGCAGACGGAAGGACGATTGTCATGCCTTTAGGTCAGCTCAATTCCATTTCAATTCAGGGTGCGCGGGTGAATAATGTCAAGGTGGCGATCGCCAATGATGCTGCCGATGGCTTACTGGGTCATGATTTTCTGGGCAACTACGACATTAAAATCAAGCGTGATGTCATAGAACTCTATCCTCGATAATGGAACAGCGCATTTTAGGAATCGACCCAGGATTGGCGACCTTAGGCTTCGGCGCAATCCAATGCTCGGCTCCAGATGTGAGTAACCCTGATATCGCTGAGCAGGTGGTTACGCTAGATTTTGGTGTAATTCAAACTCCAGCGGGCACTGAGATGGGCGATCGCCTCCAAATGATTTATGACGATCTCCATACGGTATTGAATCAGGTGCAGCCCGATCTGATTTCCATCGAAAAACTGTTCTTCTACCGCATGGGAAACACGATCGCCATTGCTCAAGCCCGTGGTGTGATCATGCTAGTGCTCGCACAACATAAAATGCCTTTAATTGAGTTTACTCCTGCTCAAATTAAGCAAGCCCTGACTGGATATGGCAACGCAGAAAAATATCAGGTGCAAGAAGCTGTTGCCCGTGAACTCAATTTAGACAAGATTCCAAAACCAGATGATGCAGCAGATGCCCTTGCTGTCGCGCTTACCGCTTGGTATCAGCATTAGCCTGTGTTATTAGTCGCGCATACATGCTAATGCCAACGCCACCTGCTGCGCGGATAGGTGCAATAAAACAAGCTCATCTTCTCGCAGGGTGCAGGGCTGTTTCCACTGCACCGAGAGAACTGCGTTGACTTGGTTGCGGTAAACGGTTGGCGCGATCAAATGAGCCTGGATGCCAGAAGCGGCGTAATGTTCAGCCGCTGACAGATTGCTGTCAGCAGGGATATTGAGAGCTACTTGCATCTTCTGGCTAGCGATCGCCTCTTTCGCTAAAACATCTTTGTCTAACCAATTTTCCAAGCGATCGCCATCACTCGCATACACACCACTCATGGTGGCTAATGCGCCATCCTGCACGAGTTGCAAAATGCAGCCATCGGCATGAAAGGTTTTGCCAAAAGCATCGGCGATTGGGTTTAGGCAAGAGTTAAGATCAGCAGCGTCTTGAGCGATGCGAACAATTGCTGAAAGCAAAGCCGTTTGAGATTGCGATCGCTGCAATTCCTCTGTGCGCTGTTTCAACAATTCATAGGTTTCGGCAGCCCGTTGCACCACTGCTTTCAACTCATCTGGGTTCCAAGGCTTGGTAATGTACTTATAAACCTGCCCAGAATTGATCGCCTCGACTAAATCTTCGACATCAGTGAAGCCGGTTAAAATAATCCGCATTGTGTCGGGAAACTGAGGCACGGTGCGGCTCAAAAACTCAGTTCCCTTCATTTCGGGCATTCGCTGATCTGAAATGATGACTGCGACTTCTCCTTCTGCTTCTAGCACTTGCAAAGCATGAACGCCACTTTCCGCCTTCAGCACTGTAAAATCTCTGCGAAAGGTGCGGTAGAGCAGATCAAGATTGTCTGGCTCATCATCAACCACTAGCATTTTTGCCTTCTTCGGTCGCTCTACGCTCATTAATTGGCGACTAATCGTATCTAGCTCAGGAATGGTGTACGTCATAGGTCTAACAATTCTCCAGCAAAACCAAAAGGCAGCATTCACCACTGGGGCAAGTGAAGCATAATCTTAGTCTTACCAAATTGCATCCGTTTATAACGCAAGTGGCAGCGAAATCTGAAAAGTTAGAGTACGAAACGTGTCACTTTGCTGAAAACACGTAAAGACATCCTCCTCACCAGCAAAAAAACTGGACATCCTTGAAGTGCCTTTCCATAAGGTTTTCATTGGAATTGCGTTTAAGGTTTTGGAAAATTTTCTCTAAGGATAGGACTTGGCAGATTGGATTGAGTTGACAACCTGAGCATCGTAGGCTGAAAAATCGTATACAGGCTGGTGAGTTATTTGGGTTAAATAGCCCATGTAGTTGTTCATCAAAAAATATACACCTACTATTGCAGCAGCAGAAAACGCGACGAGTGTGCCTGCCAGCATTAATGAAAATTCTTGACGATCAAGCGATTCTTGCATCAGATGCAAAGACCAAGCGACTAGCGCGATCGCAATAACAAGGAGAAAGATTAGCATATGTTACACATCGTAACAGCTACTCAGGAGATGGGGCAGGCGATCGTATAGGAATATTACGTTCTGTCAAATAAGATTTGATTTGCTCAACGCTAAGCTGCCCGTAGTGTAATAGAGACGCTAATAAAGCAGCTTCGGCTTTTCCTTCGGTCAAGGCTTCCAAAATATGGTGGCAGTTGCCTGCGCCTCCAGAGGCAATCACTGGAATTTCTACTTGGTCGGCAATGGCGCGAGTGAGCGCTAAATCATAGCCCGCTTGAGTTCCATCTGCATCCATGCTGGTGATTAAAAGTTCACCTGCGCCCCGTTTTGCCAATTCCACTGCCCAGGCGATCGCGTCTAATCCGGTGTTTTCCCGTCCGCCCTTGATAAATACATCCCAGCCTGGAACGGTTGAATCAGCGCGTCGTCGGGCATCGATCGCGACGACGATACATTGATTGCCAAAGCGATCGCTGGCACGATCAATCAAACCGGGATCTCGCACAGCCGCAGAGTTGATGCTGACCTTATCGGCACCGGCTCTTAACAATTGTTTAATGGTTTCTAAGCTTTGAATGCCGCCGCCTACCGTCAGCGGAATGAAAACCTGCTCAGCGGTGCGATAGACCACATCAAAAATGATGTTTCGATCTTCGTGGGTGGCGGTAATATCCAAAAAAACTAGCTCGTCGGCTCCCGCTTGATTGTAAATTTGGGCAAGTTCCACGGGGTCGCCCGCATCCTGCAAATTCACAAAATTTACCCCTTTAACCACGCGCCCTGCTTTCACATCTAAACAGGGCAGAATTCGTTTTGCCAGCATGACTATGACTGTACCGGTAGAGATTAAATCCCCTGAATTTTAACGGTAATTTGGTCGTTTGATTGGCAAAATCGAACGCAAGACGCTGATAAACTGGTGTTTGGTTCATCCTTCGGAGTTGCAATGGAAGTCGGTCAGAAAGTTCGGGTGCGTCGCTTGCGCGATCGCGTCAATGACGAAATTATTAACAAACTGGGTCAAACTGGCGTGATTCAAGATTACAAAATGACAGATGGTAGTGGCGTTGGCTGGCTGGTTCGATTTGATGACAAGTTTTCTACCTGGTTTTTTGAAGATGAAATTGAGCTAGCCTAGGGGTTGCTTTATCTGTTGTGAGCTAAAGAATCGATGGCTTTGATCTTGACGTTTTTAGGGAAGGGTGGTGTAGGGCGGACGACGATCGCGATCGCGGCGGCTAAGCGCTTAGCTGGGCAAGGAAAGCGCGTGTTGTTTGCCACCCAAGATGCCGGACCTGCTGCTGGACTTTTAATCGGTTCGGCTTTAGAAGCAGAGCCAACGATGCTGGAATCCAATTTAGAGACAGTGCAGCTTCAAGCGGCGGTTTTGCTAGAGCGCAGTTGGGCAGAACTCAAACAACTGGAAGCTCAATATCTGCGAACTCCATTCTTTAAAGAAGTCTATGGGCAAGAACTCAGTGTGCTTCCAGGGATGGATGGCGCTCTGGTGCTGAATGCCATCCGAGAATATGATGCGAGTGGCAAATATGACGTGATTGTGTTTGATGGCGCAGGGGATCAAGCAACTTTGCGCCTGTTAGGAATGCCCGAAAGCTTGAGTTGGTATACGCGGCGCTTCCGGCAAGTGTTTGCCAATTCTGATTTAGGTCGCACGGTATCGCCCTTTTTGCAACCGATCGCCGCTGCCGTGCTGAATGTGAGTTGGTCGGGAGATTTGTTTGACCAACCTGCAACGCAGCAAATGAATAATTTGTTTGACCAGGGAACCGCTGCCTTAGCCGACCCTAACCGTGTGGCGGCATATTTAGTCACTACGCCAGATGAAGCCGCTGTTGCCACGGCGAAATATCTTTGGGGTGCGGCTCAACAGGCAGGAGTAACTGTAGGTGGGGTAATTGTGAATCGGGCAGATGATAGCGGCGCGCTCGCAGCCCAGTTTGAGCCATTGCCCGTCACATCTGTTTCTAATCAGCCTATTCAGAGTTGGCAACCCTTGATTGATGCCCTGCCTGATTTTGATCAAGCCGCTCAAGCTCCGCGCCCCATGGCAGTCAACGTTGCAGAGCGCAAAGTGAGTTTGTTCTTGCCAGGATTCGATCGCAAGCAAGTTAAGCTGACTCAGTATGGACCTGAAATTACGATCGAAGCGGGCGACCAGCGTCGTAATATCTCGTTGCCACCCGAACTCAGCGGTAAGCCTGTTGTTGCTAAGTTCCAAGATGGCTTTTTAATTATTTCGTTTTAGCTAGCCTTTTCCCTGTCCATTTAGCGAAACCTAAATTAGTATGGCTGACTCGAATCCATCCCCATCTCCCCTAGAACCCTCAATCCCTGCGATCGATGAAACGATTGCAGGAGGAGATCGCAGCAGCAAAGCCCGCCAACTTCTGGGTATGAAAGGCGCTCAGGCGGGAGAAACCTCAATTTGGAAGATCCGCTTGCAACTGATGAAGCCTATTACCTGGATTCCCCTGATTTGGGGCGTAGTGTGTGGGGCAGCTTCTTCAGGCAACTACACCTGGTCGCTAGAAAATGTTTTGATTGCCGCCGCCTGTATGTTGATGTCGGGTCCATTGCTGGCTGGCTACACCCAAACCATGAACGATTTTTACGATCGCGAGATTGATGCGATTAATGAACCCTATCGCCCTATTCCCTCTGGGGCAATTTCGATTCCTCAAGTGACCACTCAAATTTTGGTTCTTTTAGCCGCAGGCATTGGGGTTGCCTATGCGCTCGATCTGTGGGCAGGGCATTCTTTCCCCATCATGACGGTGCTGGCGTTGGGCGGCTCTTTCCTGTCCTATATTTATTCTGCGCCCCCGCTGAAGCTGAAAAAAAATGGCTGGCTGGGCAACTATGCGTTGGGCGCTAGCTACATTGCGCTGCCGTGGTGGGCAGGGCACGCGCTGTTTGGTCAACTAAACCCCACGATCATGGTGCTGACTTTGTTTTATAGCTTGGCAGGGTTGGGAATTGCTGTGGTGAATGACTTCAAAAGCGTGGAGGGCGATCGCCAACTGGGGTTGCAATCACTGCCTGTTATGTTTGGTATTGACACTGCCGCTTGGATTTGTGTGTTGATGATTGATCTCTTTCAAGCTGGCATTGCCGTCTATCTGATTTATATTCATCAGAATCTATACGCTGCACTGTTGTTGCTGCTAATCATTCCTCAAATCACATTTCAGGATATGTATTTTCTTCGCAATCCTCTAGAAAATGATGTTAAATATCAAGCTAGTGCTCAGCCGTTTCTTGTGTTAGGAATGTTGGTTGCGGCGATCGCGCTAGGTCATTCAATTAATTGATAAATGCTTAATTTTTGCTATCATCAAATCCGTTGAATAAACGATGTTTGAGTAAGCGTTCTTTGGTGGTGAGGTTTTAGTGGGCGATTTCATCTCAAAGCTGAGAAGCTTATCAGATAAGAACAGCAACACTCAAGCGCAAAAAAATGGCGTTTCAGCGGATAGTATGTCGCCTTCCTCTGATGGCGATCAGCAGGATGATCAGCTTAAATCAGCTCCGCCTTCTGCGAACCGTTCCGCTTTGCAAAAATTCTCATCGGCGCTCAGATTGCCGCAGATAATTGACAAAGCATCAGCAGTGACTCACCTTTCCTATAAGGGGCGTTCGATTTATCGCCACAAGCGCTTTTGGTTAGCTTGCTTAGGGTTAGCGGCTGGAGGCACTCTGGTATGGGGCTATTCGTCTTTAGAACGCACTTTACCCAGTACGGCTGATATTCCAAAGTTTGTGCGGCGCGGTACTTTGACGATCAAAGCAGCAGACGGCACGATCTTGCAGCAGCAGGGTCCTGCAACCCGCGAAAAGCTGACTTATCAGCAATTGCCCGAAAAATTGGTAGAAGCTTTTATAGCAGCAGAGGATCGTCGGTTTTACCAGCACAGCGGCATTGATTTGCAATCGATTGGACGGGCGATCGCCAAAAATATAGTGGCACGAGACGTGGTAGAAGGGGCTAGCACCATTACTCAACAGTTAGCCCGGATTGTTTACTTAAACCAAGAGCAGAGCCTCAAGCGCAAAGTGCAAGAAGCGATGATGGCTCAAAAAATCAACCGGGAACTATCGAAAGAAATGATCCTGGAACGCTATCTAAACCTGGTCTACTTAGGGTCAGGTGCCTATGGCGTGGGAGATGCCGCCTGGGTGTTTTTTGGTAAGTCGGTCGATGAACTCACTCTGTCTGAAACCGCCACGATCGCCGGATTGCCTCCCGCGCCCAGCGTATACTCGCCTTTGGTCAATCTTCAGGAAGCCCAAGAACGCCGCGACATTGTGCTAGCCCGCATGGTCGAAGCGGGTTATGTTAGCGAAGCCGAAGCCAGCGCCGCCAAAGCAGAAAAGCTAACGATTAAACCCAGCACACCGAAGAAGATCTACAGCGATACGCCCTACTTCACAACCTATGTACAGCAGCAGTTACCAAAATATGTTTCTAAAGAGGTTTTAGAAGAAGGCGGCTTAACGGTAGACACAACCCTCAACCCGCAGTGGCAAAAGAAAGCGGATAGTGTGATTTTGGGTGCAATCAAAAATATTGGTCCTTATGAGGGATTTGCACAGGCGGCAATGGTGGTGATTGACCCTAAAACAGGAGAAATCCGCGCAATGGTGGGCGGCGATGACTATAAAAAGAGTCAGTTTAACCGAGCAACCCAGGCGCAACGTCAACCCGGTTCTTCATTCAAGACCATTGTTTACACGACTGCTTTAGCCGCAGGTTTTTCACCCAATGATGGATACTTGGATGCCACCTACATGGTGGATGGCTATAAGCCTAAAAACTCCAACCGTAAACACTCTGGTTGGATGTCAATGCGAGATGCGATCGCCCAATCAGTCAACGTCATTGCCGTTAAAGTGTTGGTGGATGTGGGATTTGAACCGACTATCAAAATGGCAAAAGCAATGGGAATTAAATCTAAGCTTTTACCTGCTTACTCCTTGGCGCTAGGCGCATCAGAAGTGAATCTGTTGGAACTCACCAACGCCTATGCGACCCTAGCAAACAAAGGCAAATTTATTGAAGCTCATGCAATTCGCCGGATCTTCGATCGCAAAGGTCGAGTGATTTACGATGCCAGCTTCAAGCCTAAACAAGCCGTTGATATCGGCAGCGTAGCCATCATCACCTGGATGCTGCGAGGCGTAATCAGCAGTGGCACCGGACGACCCGCCGCGTTAGATCGCCCAGTTGCCGGAAAAACCGGAACCTCTGAAAATGCCCGCGATCTCTGGTTTGTTGGCTATATTCCTCAGTTGGTTGCAGGGGTGTGGCTAGGCAATGACGATAACCAACCCACAGGAAGCGCGAGTGCCACAGCAGCAGAACTTTGGCACAACTTTATGATGTCTGCAACGAAAGGAATGGCAGTTGAAAAATTTCCAGAGTTGCCAAAGCTAGAAGGACGAAAGGGCAGCATCAAAGCCAAGCCTATTCGCCCCAACTCAGCAAAGTCAGGGTTTTACGATCCAGAAGACGGCTCTGGCAGTTCATCCGGCTACGATGGTTCTAATCCCAATAGCTCCGGCGGCTCATCGGATTCTTCTGGTTCAGGCTCCTATTCAAGCGGCAATTCTGAGCCATCCCGCTCCTATGAACCTGCACCTCCAGTCCCTAGCTATCAGGCTCCAGCAACCCAACCTCCTATGAATGAAGCTCCAGCCCCACCGCCTGCTGTAGAATCTGCACCACTTGCTCCTGTGAACCCAGAGCCGCCACCACCGCCAGCATCCGCTCCGGTTGCGCCTCCCGCTAACTAAGAATTGCTACTTCAAGTAGGCAACTGTCACGCCTGCACCACCCTCTTCGCGGCTAGCGAGTTCATAGCGATCGACTAAGGGATGCTGCTGTAAAAATGCCTGAACTCCTTGACGCAGCTTTCCAGTGCCATGTCCATGAATAATCCACAGGGTTGCTTCAGATCCAGAAAGGGCTTTATCGATCGCGGGTTCAGCATCAGCAACTCGACTCCCGCGAATGTCAAGTGTGTTGTGAGAGGTGCGAATCACAGGAGCAGGAGAGGTGTCGGGTGTCGGGTGTCGGGCTTCGACTTGAGCGCTCAGCCGAACGGTGTCGTGTTTATTTTTGCCTACGACCTCTTGATTTTTAGCGGCTGGTTTTTCTGGCTGGAGAGGTTTTTCGCCGTCTAGGGATTCAATGTCGGCTAGGGCAACCGTCATTTTCATCAGACCGAAGCGGACGGTTAATTCGTTGGCATCATTCGGAGCCGTCAGCACTTCTGCGGTTTGCCCCAATCGCGGAATCCGAATGCGATCGCCCACTTTTGGCTGAAAACCTGCTTTCGGCTTAGGCTGTACGGGTCGTGGCAAATGCTGCTCACCCAATTGATTGAGTGAATCGGTTGCCTGCTGTGCCGCTTGCGCGGTCGGTCCTTTTTGGAGATGACGAATCACCTGGGCGACTTCACGTTTTGCCTCTGCGATCGCCGCCTGCACCGCTTGCTCTTGGGCAAGTTGCAGCGATCGCTCTCGCTCCTGTAGCGCTGCCGCCTTCTGAGAAACTTCTCCATATAGCCGCTCTGCCTGTTTCAATAGCTCTTCAGCTTCTTGAGATTTCGTTTCCTGCCGCCGCCGTTGAGCTTCTAACCCGGCAATCACATCATTAATTTCTTGAGAAGCCCCGCCCACATAGGTCTTTGCCTGTTCAATAATCTCACTGCTCAATCCCAGTCGTTGAGCAATGGTTAACGCATTTGATCGCCCCGGAATGCCCCATAGCAGCCGATAAGTGGGAGAAAGCGAGACATCATCAAACTCCACCGATGCATTTTCAAATCGTTCATCCTGATATTTGAGCGCCTTCAATTCTCCAAAGTGGGTCGTAGCAATCGTCAACGCCGCATGATCTGCCAAATATTTGAGCAGCGCGATCGCCAAGGCACTTCCTTCAGAAGGATCGGTTCCAGCACCCACCTCATCAAGTAGGACGAGAGAGTGCAGGGATTTATCTGTAGGGTGCTGAGTGTTGAGTGTCGAGTGTCGAGTGTTGAGTACGGGGTGTGGCATGGGAAACTGTTGATTGTTTTCTTGTTCCCTTTCCGCTAACCGCTGACCGCTGACCCCTGACTCCTGCTCCAGTGCTGCCAAAATGCGGCTGATGCGGCGAATGTGACCTGAAAAAGTGGAAAGGCTTTGCTGCAAAGACTGTTCGTCGCCGATATCTGCCAGGATTTGATCAAACCAGGGAAGTTCCACGGGTTCACGGGCTGGCACAAATAAACCAACTTTTGCCATCAGCATTGCCATGCCAATTGTTTTTAGGGTCACTGTTTTGCCGCCAGTATTCGGTCCCGTGATGGCAATCACCCGCAGATGCGGCTGCATGACTAAATCAATCGGCACTACAGGGTTGCCTTGCTCGTGCTGCTGCTGCCAAATTAGCAGTGGATGTCGGAGATTGCGGAGAGTGATGGATTCGGAGGTTGCAATAAACCGGGGTGGATTGGCACCCAGCCACAGGCTATAGCGGGCACGAGCAGCGGCGAGATCAAGGGTGGTCGCGATCGCCAGTAGCCTTTCCAAATCTGGCTTTACGGCAGCGACTTTTTCGGTTAGCGATCGCCGAATGGCTTCTTCCTCGGTTTCTTCCTGGCGCTGAAGCTGGCGCAATTGATTATTTAAATTCACCGTTTGGTGCGGCTCAATGTAGAGCGTTGCGCCACTGGTAGACGCATCATGCACAATTCCAGGGATGGCATCTTTTTGAGGCGCTTTCACGGGGATGACAAACCGTCCGGCGCGTTGAGTAATTACCGATTCCTGAACCGCTCCCGCTTTTCGCTGCAAAATGCTGTGCAGCATACTGTAAATGCGATCGCGCACTTGGCGCAGTTGCTCTCGAATGCCTGCCAGCTTTTGGCTTGCCCGATCCATCACTTCGCCGTGATCATCAATGCAGTGATGAATGTCTTGTTCGATTTCGGGATAAGTTCGCAGGTCTTGCACCAGTGCATTTAAGACTACCAGCTCGGCGTAGTTATCGATTACCCGACGCAGGTTTCGTGCCCCCGCCAAGGTTGTGGCGATCGTCAGCAGTTCTCTGCCCGCTAAACTTCCTTGCAGGGCTGCCCGTTCCAACGCCTCTCCAATATCCCCAATCCCGTCAAAATTCAGTCCGCTGCTGCGACTTTCCAGGTCATAGACTTCTCGCGTTTGTGCCTGTAATGTGAGCGCTTCCTCTAAACGAGTCGGAATTTTTAACTGTCGTGCCGCGATCGCGCCCAATTTTGTAGCAGCAAAGGTTGAAAGGTGCTGGCAAAGCCGTGACCATTCCAACAACTCAAGCGTCTCTGTTTGAATCAATGTCCTAGGGTGTGGAGTGTTTTTCTATTGTAAAGCGGCAACGGGAGTAGAGGGGCTACGGAGTGCATTTCTAACCTTAAACTGATGAAATCGTCTGAAATCGCCTACTCCTGCACTTCCACTAGCGGCACTTGCAGCCACTCTTGGATATATTGCTGCACCTGCTGAGCAAATTCTGGACGCTGGCTAAACTTGTCAGTGCGAATCGGTTTGCGCTCTCCGTCCAACACCCAACCATAGTCGCTACTAATCCGCAGATTGCCTTGCCAGTCAGCAATCGTCACAATTAAGCCGGAATTTGGAACATTATCGATGCCCTTCACTTTAAACACATAGCTGTAGGTATTTTGAGTGGCAGCAGCCACAGTCGATGACTGTCCATATTTTTGTTTGAGGCGACTGCCGATGGTTGCGGCTAAGCCCGGAGTAGTCAAGTCTTCTAAGGTTCTGACGGCTAACGTTAGGGCAAAATAAAACTGCTCAACTGGAACAAATTCAAACTGCATGGGTCTAGGCATATTTTTCAAGCGTATAGACCTAGTGTCTCGTGAATATGTCACTCTGCGATCGCCCGATTCCAAATGCTGATCGCCCTTGCCTGTGTAAACTAGCTTGAGACACAATGCAGCAACTTGCCCAGTGACCCTGCTCCTTCAAAAAGGTTTGTGATGGTGAATCCGTTTTGGTATCGGTATCTTTATGGGGCGATCGCTCTGATTCTAAGTGGGGCGATCGCCCCACCTATTACTGCGCGTGAGCTACCGCCTATCGCCCAACCCCTAACTCAGAAAACGCCGCCCATTCGTCCACCCGCCACCTGCCCAACGGAACTAGAACCGCTGACAAAAGCACTCCTGCGCGATTTGCCCAGCTATATCAACCGTCTCAGCCATCAGCGAAGTAACCAGTTTCCCACCTACGCGATCGCGGCAACTCAGCCCAACACTCTCCCCTTGCCGGTCGTTAACGATAGCGCGATCAATCCAAATCAAGGGGGATTGCATCAAGTATTCTTCACCGTTTTAGAACGGGAATATGACAGTAAAAAATCCACTGACTATCAGTATCATCACTGGTTATTTCTAGCCCATACCAAGACATCAGGCTGGCAAGTCGCAACCCTATATTCTCGTAGAGGGTTCTATCCTGCCAAGGAGCAATACGTTAGCCCGCTGCGAGAGACGACCCAAGAACTGACTGCACAGGTAATTCGACGGTGGCTGCGAGATTGCCAAGTTGGATCTGTGCAGAGTTCTAACTAACGTGGTGTTGAAGCCAACTTAGGCAGAAGCGTTTGCATCATCGCTTTTGGCAGGAGCTTCAAACTTATACCCTACACCCCGAACCGTTTGAATCAGTGTAGGTTGGCTCGTGTCTATTTCAATTTTCCTACGAATTTGCCCAATGTGGACATCGACCACCCGCTGATCGCCCACATACTCATAGTCCCAAACTTCTTGAATCAGTTCTGCCCGTCGCCACACACGCCCCGGATTTTTTGCCAAAAAATAAAGCAGATCAAACTCTAATGCTGTGAGTGGCACAAATTCTCCAGCTAGCTTAACTTCGCGTCTCACCGGGTCAATCACCAGCTTTTCAAATGTAAGTAATTGATGCTCACCCGTGGTAACCGTGCGTTGTCGCCTTAAAATCGCTCCGACTCGAACGCCTAATTCGCCCAAACTAAACGGTTTCGTGATGTAATCATCGGCACCTTGATCAAATCCTCGAATGACATCTCCTTCATCCGTTCGGCTGGTTAACAGCAGCACAAACACACTGGTTCGCCCTTGCATTTCCTTGCAAAGGGTATAACCATTCGCATCTGGCAAGTTTATATCTAAAATCACCAGATCTGGATTGAACTGTTCAAATGCGATCATCGCGCTTTTGCCGTCCTCTGCGGACTCCATTTGGTAGTCCTGCTTCGTCAAAAAGCGGTGAATCAAATTCCGAATTGCAGGATCATCATCAACTACGAGAATTTTGGCAGGAGCCATATCCATAACCTTGCGTTCGTGAGGGCGTATAAAGTAAAGTTCAGCTTTTGATGCTTGCGGCAAAGGTAACAGCGCCAGTATTAAAACCGACTGAAACAGTTGTACTTAAATCATTGGTTTTGCAACTAACATTGTAGACAATTGTTGAGTGCTAACCAGCGACCAGAAGAAAGCGATTTAGCGTTAAGCAAATGTTTCTAGGTTTTAACCCGTACACCACTGATTTTGATGAGATTGTTTACTGGGAGATATTTACTCCAGCATTAGTATGCCCCACCTTTACATAAGGTGCCCAACAATTCCTCTTTTTCCGGAAAATCTGACTATTTTGCTTAAATTGCAATTTCAATAAATTAACGCGGTTAGCTGTTTCAGAATAAGTAGGAAGCTGCAATTAAACTGAAGACTCTTTCAGGACAGATAAAACTTTGAGGGTTATGGATTTTATATTTAATTCAAGCCGACTACTTAGTCGCTCATAGGGTTAAATTATTTATCAATAAATCAAATGCAAATTTGTAAGTATCCTCATTTTTCGGATAGGCTCTAAGGTAGCCGGAGAAGGATGTGGAGTAATGGTATGACTGAGCAAAACCCGTACGAGCAGCTTAGGGTTACGGAAGGCTCTAGCTTTGAGGACATTCAAGCTGCCAAAAGCCGTTTGCGCACTGAGTATGAGGGGAATGAAGAGGAAATTCGGAAAATTGATACTGCCTATGATGCAGTGTTGATGGATCGTCTTCGTCTGCGCCAAGAAGGAAAAATTAAGGTGCCCGATCGCATTCGTTTTCCTGAGAAACTAGCTGCGCCGCCTTCCATGCCAAAAGTTGATTTGGCTAAAAATTCGCCAGCATGGATGCAGAGCATGGTTGATACTCCTTCAAGGGCAGATATTTTACGACCTTTGGGAGTCACCGTGGGGCTAAGTGCATTAGTCATTTTTGCTCCTACCGCCGTTCAAATTGCTCTAATTGGGGGCGTTGGCTCCACGTTTTATTTTCTTTATCGCAAGGAGCGCAAGTTAGGACGTGCGGTTTTGCTGACTTTTGTTGGGTTGCTCTTGGGTTTACTCTTGGGCACTTTTGCCTATGGGTTAGTTGCCGGATTATTCGTCAATCTGCCCATTGAAATTGGGGTCAATGCCTTTGCTAGTATCCTGACATTTTTGATTTTTTGGCTAATCAGCAGTTTTTTGCGCTAGAACCTCTTGCGCTAAATTTTCTTTAGCCAAGAGGGGCAGGTTGCCACGCTTGATTTGTTCTCGTTCGATCGCCTCAAACAATGCCTGAAAATTGCCTTCCCCAAACCCTTGGGCACGTTGAAGTTGTTCAGGAATTAAGCAAGGTTGCCGCTCGATTAACTCAAAGAAAAAGGTCGGCTGAGTGAAAATTGGCTGAGTGAAAATTTGTAAAAGGGCTGTGGGTTTTTCTGCATTGGGCTGCCAATCTACTAAGATTTGCTGACTGGCAAGACGGTTTAATACGGCTTCTGAGAAGGGGCATTTGGGCTGTGCTTGAAGCTGAGTATAGTAGCTAGCGGGGATTGAGATCAGAGGTAACCCTGCGCGTCGAAGGTGGGCGATCGCGTCCATTAAGCCCACCGTTTCAAGGGCGATATGCTGAATGCCAGAGCCACGGTTGATGGTTAAAAATTCCTGAATTTGCGAATTAACAGAAGAAGGTTCGTTAATCGGAATTTGCACATTACCTGAAGGATGGCGCATTACTTGACTGCACAGCCCTGAATATTCCGTTTGAATCGCAAATTTTTGATTGGGCTGCAATCCTAATATTCTTTCATACCAACTAACAGCGCTATCTAATTCACCCTTAGCAACATTGAGAACGATGTGATCAATGCCAAGAAACTGCACAGGTGGAGTGTTGCAATTGGAATTTGGCTCCGTAGCGTGTTTGACAGCAGCAGACTGAATAGGATCAACTTGAATACTGTGCAGGTCGGCTGAACTGGTCAGTTGTGGCAGCAGAGACGTAATTCCACGCCGTTCGATAAAGGTATGGGTGAGGTTTCCCCACGCTTGGATTTCTGCCCACTTCAACACGCCTGCGGTTTGATGCTCAATGTGGAGAGGTTGCAGGAGTTGAGCGCCCTGGCTAGTTGCTTGGGCGATCGCCGATTCCATATCAGGTACACAAAAGGCAATATTAGAGACACCGGGAGGATGATGCTCTAAAAACCGGGCAGCGGTGCTGTTAGGGGTTAGGGGCGAACACAACACGAAGTAGATTGAGCCGGAATTTAATACCTCGATCGCGGTTTCTTGCCAAATTCCACTCGCGATCGCCTCAAACTTCAAGTGGTTAACAAACCAATTTGATAGAGCCTTAGCATCCTCTACACAAAAACACACATGGTCAACATTCATAACATTTCCACAAGTGGACACTCCGGCATTTCCAAATGTCCATTTTGCCCTTATATCAGCCTTTTTGGGTGTCTCTGAGGACTCATTTATTGAGTCGGTTCCGGGTTTCGGTTTTTACCTGATGATGAAAAAACTTTGACCCATGCCCCTTGACCCGTGACTCCTACTGACTAATTCGGCTCATGTAGGTGCCCCAAAGTTGGGCGGCTTGGGCACTGCTGCCATTGGTGGGAGTGTTGTCATCATT
>CASBQE010000098.1 GCA_949127665.1 Synechococcales cyanobacterium PMM_0083 | reverse complement strand
CGACGAATAAATTCGCGCATGGTAATTTCGCCGCTCTCCAGCTTGATTTCATCGACTTTGAGGCGCTGTCCGTCGTATACTGCTCGTCCAAATACTTGCAGGTAGGTAGCCTTGATTACTGCTTGGGTAGAGCTTTCAGAATATTTGACGCTGATGCCCTTCGTGTTGCCGCGATCGCGCCCCTTCGCAAAACTACCCGTAAAACTAGGGTTTTGGTCAAACTTGAACACCTTTGGACCCAAAGATCCAGGAGCCACACCCCGCGCCGCCGGGTTGCTTAACTGGTTATTGATCCCTGCACCCCGATTAATTAGAATGCGGCGGGTATCCTTCCCAAACGGAGCCGGACTGGTACTGGGATTTTTGGTTTCTTTCGGGAAAATGGCACCAAATTGAATTTCCAGTGGATCGTTGCCAGAACCATAGACGTGCTGATCAGGTAAGGGGCGATCGTATGCCGCAAAAGTAGTGATGAACTGAGGAATCTTACGGAAGGGCGCACTGTATTTGAATAGATCTTGCTGAGGACCCCAGTTGCGACACTCTTGCGCTTCTTGCCCCAGACCCCGCAAGTAAGGAACCGTTTCTTCACCAAAATAATCAGCATATTCTTTGGAGTCAATCAACGCATCCACTAAGGCAGGCAAGCCTCCCTTAGAAACGATGGAGAAGTACTTCTGAACCTCTTCACGCGAACTAGGACCCCGACCCAGAATATGGCGAAACGCTAACTCTAGGGCGCGACTGTTTATGTAGGGCTGATAAAAGTTTTTGCGGTAGAGGGGCGATTTTGCTAAACGACGAATGAATTCCTTCATAGAAATTTCGCCATTCTTCACCTTAGACTCTAAATCGGAAATGCTAAGCGAGTAAGCACGGGTGATATCCCGCTCAAATACTTGCCGATAAGCTGCCTTCACCACGTCATTCTTTTCAGTGGTAGATAGACCTGGCTTCATCGCATACTTAGACCGCTTTTCAGCCGCATTCGCGTAGATCTGAGGGAGTTGTAGACCCTGTAGATCGCTGGACGAACGCTGGCGGACTTGAGTAGAAGGAGTAGGCGCTTTGAATTCGGTAATCAGCACATCAAAATATTGCCGGACGATCTCTTCAGCTTCAGCGTCGTCGCGAAAATAGCTGAGTCCGGCTGCTTTCATTTTCTGTAGAGCCACTGTAGTGGCTTCTCCAGAGCAAGCCCGTTCAATAATTTCTCGCAATCCACGGACGTTTACAGAAATGATGTTGGGATCACCTGCCACGATCGCGTAAGTTATATAGCGGAGAAACCAGCTTAAGTCCCGCAGGGACTTTGCCATGTTGCTAGGACCGTAGCGGGCAATGTTAATCGGTCGGAAATTGACAGGTGCCGAACCGCCATCAGATGTGCCCTTAAAAATAGAGCGAATACTGTCTAGAATCCCAGGGGCATTCTTAGTATCGCCATAGGTGACGGTGCCCAGCTTCATTCCTTCTTCGGTCGTCAGAGCAATTCCGGCGATCGTCATCACTGGAGCTTCTACGGGCTTTTCAAGAAACGCCATAGGCGAACCGCCTGTAAAAATGCTGTTAGCGGCACGCGACACAATAATGTCGGAATTGCGAGTGAGAGTCTCTGCAATTTCCAGACGCTTCAGACCAGAACTGAAATAAGTAGTTAGCGCATCTAGCTCCCCTTTTCCTGGAAAGCGATCTTGCTGTTCAGCCTGGGAAATTGTGGCGACGGCTAGAGTTTGGTAAAGGTTGGGGCGTGCAACCGAGCTTCCACCGCTTGCTTTAACACTCATGGATTTCAAAAGCTCCCTTTACGGATTGTTACTGTTTTAAATTTGACCAAAATCTTGCTTGCCAACCCTCTAGACAATGCCTACAAAGAGGCATAAATCGTTGAAAACGAAGGCATTGAATAATTTGTTTACCGGCTTAGATTAAAACGATTTGGATTCAACAAGCTTTTATTAAAGAGTGTATGGAACCCATGCCGCTTGATTTATCGACCAATCATAAAGGATTAGGGTGACTCGGCTGAGAAACTAGAAACCTTTTGTTACAAAGCTGAAGCAACTGCCTTCGAGAGGATTGGAGAAAGGCTGCATTAACGCGATCTCAGAAAATTTTCTCCTTGGTGACATTAAGTATTATTACTCTGCGTGATATGATTGCTGATGATTTGAGCATCTAAAGCAAACCTAAAAGCGTTGAGCTAATAGCGTCTTCCTTTAAATACTTCAACAGTCACAGGCTAAACCATTGAAAAGCTGCATCCAAAATGAGTGAAGTATCCCAGCAAAATTCTTTGCCAGTGGAACCGAATGATTCTATGCAGGAGTATTACCAACTTCAGCAGGAGTTATTAGTAACCACGGTTATTTTGACGGGTATCATCTTTGTTTTTGTTTGGTACTTTTATTCCCTCAGCATTGCTTTGAATTATTTGCTAGGAGCATGCACAGGTGTGGTTTACTTGAAAGTGTTAGCTAGAAACGTTGGGCAGTTCGGTAGAGAAAAGAGCCAAATTGGCAAGTCTCAACTTGTAATTTTTGTTGGGTTGATTATCGTTGCAACTCAATGGAAACAGCTTCAGGTTTTGCCAATCTTCCTAGGTTTTTTGACCTACAAAGGAACTCTCATCGTTTATATGCTGCGAACACTGATGCCTTCTAACTCTCGTTAGGTAGGTAGACTAGCAACTTTACTACTGAAACCCTTTGGGAATCTGGCTGGAGTCCAATGCTAAGTTTTATTGCTACTCCTGATTTTCCACTTGCCAGCCTAGAGGTTGGTCAGCATTTTTATTGGGAAATTGGCAATCTCAAGGTTCACGGTCAAGTCTTTCTTGTCTCTTGGTTTGTTATTGCGTTGTTAGTGATTGCCTCAATCTTAGCAACTCGTAATATTCAACGGATTCCGTCGGGAATGCAGAATTTTATGGAGTACGCGCTGGATTTTGTGCGTGATCTAGCTAAAAATCAACTAGGAGAAAAGGAATATCGCCCGTGGGTGCCCTTTATCGGCACTCTCTTTTTATTCATTTTTGTGTCTAATTGGTCGGGTGCGCTCATTCCATGGAAGCTGATAAAGTTGCCAGAGGGTGAGTTGGCAGCTCCTACGAACGACATCAACACCACCGTTGCACTCGCGCTGCTGGTATCACTGGCATATTTTTATGCTGGTTTTAGCAGAAAAGGATTAGGCTACTTCGCTAAGTATGTTCAGCCCACTCCTATTCTATTGCCGATCGCAATCTTGGAAGATTTCACCAAGCCTCTTTCGCTCAGCTTCCGTCTTTTTGGCAACATCTTGGCGGATGAGTTGGTCGTTGGAGTTTTGGTGCTGCTAGTGCCCTTGTTCGTTCCACTTCCTGTCATGCTGCTGGGTCTTTTTACCAGCGCAATTCAGGCGCTTGTGTTTGCCACATTAGCGGGTGCTTATATTCATGAGGCGCTCGAAGGGCATGGGGACGAGAATGAAGAGCATTAATTATGCCCTTGGTTGTAAGTCTTTTTGGGTGTTGGACTTTTGATTTTGGATTCAAGTTTGTTTGAATCTTGCGAGAAATCTCAAATCCATAATTTTGTAATTGTTTTGTTCACTAATCAAGAGGAAACGTCATGGTAGATCCAACGGTTGCGTCCGCTTCGGTTTTGGCTGCGGCTCTCTCAATTGGTCTGGCTTCAGTCGGTCCTGGAATTGGTCAAGGTAACGCATCCGGACAAGCAGTCGAAGGGATTGCGCGTCAGCCCGAAGCGGAAGGTAAGATTCGCGGCACTCTGCTTTTAACTTTGGCGTTTATGGAATCCCTCACCATCTACGGTTTGGTTATTGCATTGGTCTTGCTGTTTGCAAACCCATTTATTGGCTGATATTGGACAGGGTCGGGTAGAGACGTTTTTTACGTCTCTACCTTTTAAGTGAAAGTTGCCAATTTGCAATTTATTGCAGCTTTTCTTTTTTCTATCTATGTTTTGAGTCTTGGATTTTGTTTTTCTCACTGACCATACAGTGTTGCGATAGCAGTTTTTGGAAAGAAAACCATGTTTGACTTTGATGCAACATTGCCATTGATGGCGGTGCAATTCTTACTCCTAATGGTTATTTTGAATGCCATTTTTTACAAGCCTTTAACCAAGGCGATCGAGGAGCGTGGTGATTACATTCGACGTAATCAAGTTGAAGCTCAAGAGCGCTTGTCGAAAGCGGAAACGTTGGCAAAGCAATATGAGCAGGATTTAGCTGAAACCCGCAGGCAATCTCAAGCGCTGATTACGGCGGCTCAAGCAGATGCCCAACAAATTGTTGCTGGCAAAATTGCTGAAGCTCAAGAAGAAGCCCGTCATCAAAAAGAACAAACTCAAAAAGAGTTGGATCAGCAAAAGCAAGAGGCGATGCGATCGCTTGAGCAAGAAGTTGACTCACTCAGTCGTCAGATTTTGGATAAAATCTTGGGCGCTCGAGTTGCCTAGATTCCATCGCGGTCTGAACGAGAGTTTTGCAGCTAGATAGTGAGTGAATGTACTGCACAGGCATACAAGATGGGAATGGCGCAGCTATGAGTATGTTGGGAATAGGATGGTTAATTGCAGAAGCGGCTGTAGAAGCTCCTGAAGAGGGTGGATTTGCCGCCAGTATTTTGGAATCAAACCTAGTCAATCTTTTGATCGTCATCGGTCTTTTGGTTTATTTTGGGCGCGGTTTTTTAGGAAAGATTTTGAGCGAACGCCGTAGCGATATTGAAGCGGCGTTGAAGGACGCTGAAGACCGCAGGCAGAAAGCAGCGGCAGCCCTTGCAGGGGAACAGCAAAAGTTAGCTCAAGCTCAGCAAGAAGCGGTTCGGATTCGCTCTGGTGCGGAAGCGCGCGCAGTAGCAGTCACAGCTTCTTTATTGGCAGATGCAGAAGTTGAAGTTCAACGGATGCGAGAAGGGTTGAGCCAAGATTTGAATGCAGAACGCGATCGGGCGATCGCCGACCTGCGGCAGCGAGTCTCTACTCTAGCTCTCCAAAAAGCTGAATCTGAGTTGCCCTCTCGCATGACCGACGAGCTTCAGACGAATATGATCAACCACAGCATTGCCATGATTGGAGGTGCCTCATGAAAGACGGAGGTATGGTCAGAGGTGAAATCTTAGAGCGTTACGCTCAAGCTCTAATGTCGTTAGCCCAACAGAGCAACATTGTTGATCAAGTTGGCAATGACATCAGTTCAATTTCTGAAACCCTTAAAAGTTCTGAAGATTTAAAAGAATTTTTTGCCAACCCAATTTACAAAGCAGAGCAAAAGAAGGCGGTCTTATCCCAAGTATTTGGTGATGGACTTCATTCTTACACCCGAAACTTTTTGATGCTACTGGTCGATCGCCGTCGCATCATGTTTTTGTCAGGAATTTGTAGTGAGTTTCAAGCCTTGCTTCGCAAGCTGAACCAAATAGTTCTGGCTGAAGTAACCACCGTGCGGCAACTAACCGACGACCAAACCCAAGCTTTGAAAGATAAAGTGATCGCTTTAACAGGGGCACATCAAGTTGAGCTAGATATCAAGCTTGACCCAGAGTTAATCGGTGGCGTGGTCATCAAAATTGGCTCTCAAGTGATTGATGCCAGTATCCGTGGGCAGTTACGGCGCATTTCTCTCCGCTTAGGCGGTGCGGCTTAATCTCCACTTTGCAATTTAACCTTCTAACCCTGATTCCCTAGAGAGTAACCTTATGGTGAGCATTCGACCAGACGAAATTAGCAGTATTATTCGGCAGCAAATCGAGCAATACGATCAAGGCATTAAAGCTTCTAATGTTGGAACTGTTCTATCGGTTGGTGACGGGATTGCCCGCATCTATGGACTCGATCAAGTCATGGCAAACGAGCTACTTGAGTTTGCAGACGGCTCAATTGGGATCGCGCTCAACCTAGAAGAAGACGATGTGGGTGCCGTTTTGATGAGCGGTGGACGCGGCATTGAAGAAGGTAGCGTTGTCAAATCAACCGGAAAAATTGCTCAAGTTCCCGTAGGCGATGCCTTGATTGGTCGCGTAGTCGATGCTTTGGGTCGCCCATTGGATGGGAAAGGCGATATCGCTTTTGCCGAAATGCGCTTAATTGAGTCTCCGGCTCCTGGCATTATTGCGCGTAAGTCGGTTTGCGAACCGATGCAAACCGGGATTACCGCGATCGATTCTATGATTCCCATTGGTCGGGGACAGCGGGAACTAATCATTGGCGATCGCCAAACGGGTAAAACTACGATCGCGCTCGACACCATTTTGAACCAAAAAGGTGAAGATGTGGTTTGCGTCTATGTGGCGATCGGTCAGAAGGCTTCAACCGTTGCCAACATCGTCAACGTTTTCCGCGAGCAGGGCGCTTTGGAGTACACCATCATCGTGGCTGCCAATGCCAACGACCCCGCATCGCTTCAGTTTCTGGCTCCCTACACAGGCGCAAGCTTAGCTGAATACTTTATGTACAAAGGCAAGCATACGCTCGTTGTCTACGATGACTTGTCAAAACAAGCGCAGGCTTACCGCCAAATGTCCTTGTTGCTGCGTCGTCCGCCCGGTCGGGAAGCCTATCCTGGCGATGTGTTTTACCTCCATTCTCGCTTGCTAGAGCGTGCGGCAAAACTCAGTGATGCCTTAGGTGGCGGCAGCATGACAGCTTTGCCCATTGTAGAAACTCAAGCGGGCGACGTATCTGCTTACATTCCCACCAACGTAATTTCGATTACGGATGGTCAAATTTTCCTATCCTCCGACTTGTTCAACTCAGGCTTACGTCCTGCTGTAAACCCTGGTATTTCAGTGTCACGGGTTGGTTCTGCCGCTCAAACGAAGGCAATGAAGAAGGTCGCAGGCAAGGTAAAGCTAGAGCTAGCCCAGTTTGATGACCTGCAAGCCTTTGCACAATTTGCTTCAGATTTGGATAAAGCGACTCAAAACCAGTTGGCGCGGGGTCAGCGTTTACGGGAAATCCTGAAGCAGCCCCAGTTTTCGCCGCTATCGGTTGGCGATCAGGTTGCTGCTATCTATGCAGGGATTAACGGATATTTGGATGATCTGCCAGTTGATAAAGTTACCGTTTTCCTAAAGGGTCTGCGGGAATATTTGGCGGGCAGTGCGCCGAAATATGGCGACATCATTCGTGAAAAGAAAGAACTGACTGCGGATGCAGAGGAAGCGCTAAAGAGCGCGATCGCTGAGTTTAAGAAAACCTTTGTGGCAACTGCCTAGGTTAGTTGTGATTGAGCTATGAGTTCTCAGCAGCCTAATGTTTAGAACTCATAGCTCAGTCCTTTAATTGCTCTGAGTCATTCAATCGCACCCTATAGCTCAAAACTTCCCAAAGTTATGGCAAATCTTAAAATCATTCGCGATCGCATCAAGTCGGTCAAAAACACCAAAAAAATTACGGAAGCCATGCGGCTGGTGGCAGCAGCGAAAGTGCGCCGCGCTCAGGAGCAAGTCCTTGCCACTCGTCCCTTTGCAGATCGGCTTGCTCAAGTGCTCTATGGTTTGCAGACCCGATTGAAATTTCAAAACGATACCAGTTTGCCATTGCTGCAAAAAAGAACGGTAAAAACGGTTGGATTGCTGGTTATCACCGGCGATCGCGGTCTGTGTGGCGGCTACAATGGCAACGTCATTCGGCGGGCTGAGAACCGGATTAAAGAACTCAAAGCAGAAGGACTAGATTACCAACTCGTGTTGATTGGTCGAAAGGCAACTCAATACTTTCAACGTCGCGAACAGCCTATTGCAGAAACCTTCACTGGTTTAGAGCAAGTGCCCACCGCATCAGAATCTTCTAAGATTGCAGATGTGTTACTGGAACTGTTTCTATCCGAAACGGTCGATCGCGTTGAGCTAATTTACACCCGGTTTGTCTCCCTCATCAGCTCTCGCCCGGTCATTCAAACCCTGCTGCCGCTCGATCCTCAAGGCTTTGAAGATCCAGATGATGAAATCTTTCGCCTCACGAGTCGCGGTGGAAAGTTTGAAGTATCACGCGAACAGGTTGATACCGCAAGCCGCGAGTTTCCGAGAGATATGATCTTTGAACAAGAGCCTCTCCAAATCTTAGAGACTCTGCTGCCGCTGTACCTCAACAATCAATTACTGCGCGCCCTACAGGAATCTGCTGCCAGTGAGCTATCGGCTCGAATGACCGCAATGAGTAGCGCTAGCGACAATGCAAAACAATTGATCAATACGCTTACCCGCTCTTATAACAAAGCGCGTCAAGCAGCCATCACTCAAGAAATTCTTGAGGTAGTGGGCGGGGCTGAAGCACTTAAGTAGCCGGAATCATACTGATTTTTGAATCAGCTTTGAATACCATTTAAAAAGGTGCCTGAAAGTTTCAGACACCTTTTTTGTTAGAAGCATTGTCGTGATTGATGGGCAAGAATTAAAGGTTATGTTTTTTACCCACCCAAACAATCAACGTTAGCTAGTTCTTACCAGCAGAAACCGCAACTTTAGCGGACTCTGGCGGATTGCCATCAGGCGAAACGGCTTCTCCTTCAATAAAGGAGCGCAGCATCCAAGCCATTTCTTCATGCTCTTCCATCAGACCAGTCAGAAAATCTGCTGTACCTTGATCATGAAACTCGTCGCCAGATTGATCGATTTGTTCCCGCAGGCTACGAATCACTAATTCGTGGTCGTCTACCAACTTTGCCACCATTTCAGTTGCATTGGGGATCACGCCAGGACGCTCTTCAATTGAAGCTAGCTGAATAAATTCTGCTGCTGTTCCGGCTGGAAATCCGCCTAAAATCCGAACACGTTCTGCAATGCTGTCTGTTGTGGCAGATAGGGCTTCGTATTGTTCATCCAATAGCTCATGCAAGGTGCGAAACTGAGGACCCACTACATCCCAATGGTATTTCTTGGTTTTAATCAACAGCAAATATGCGTTTGATAGACTGCCGTTTAGCAAGTCAATTACCCCTTGGCGTTGTTTATCTGTAAGACCGATATTCAGCTTGCGCATAGTTTGATCACTGGTTAACTCTACTCACCAGTTCACCAATTTTATCAAGTAGGATCATCCATCCAAAGGAAGGGATTGCGATCGCGTTTTTGCTGATCTTGATTATGAATACAAAATTAACGCCATGGGCGACTTTCTCAATCTCCCACTCTGCGGGAAGCAAGAGTAGGCTGACTTTAGTTGCCCATCAGGTAAATTACTATGAATACAACAGGCTTAACCAAGCTTCCAAATCCACTTCTTCGTGCAGATTCAGCAGTTCTTGAAATTCTGGGTCACTTTTATTGACTGATTGAACTGGAAACTTGACCCCTTGCAAAGAGAGCATTTCTGAAAAGCGATCGCTTGTGACAATCAACGTTTCAGCCCAATCGTCGCGCCACTGCTTTGATGAAGCAACCCGTTCGTTTGCCTGTCCATCAATATCCTCATCCAAGAAAGGGACTTCAATCGCCTGATCAAAACAATTAAGTTTCGCTTCTAGCATCCTCTGTGCTTCAGTCAAACTGCTGCTAGTGGTTTGCACCCAAGCTTGAATCATCCAGTTGACCCGTTGTTTCATTAGCACAAGATAGACATCTTCACTTAGCCGAGTGGAAGAACGAGGTGCCTTTACAAGAAATAGTGCTGGCATTCGGCAAGATGCCCACAGCCGTGAATAGTCTGGATAGGGACCAATCGGTTCATCTAAGGTGGCAAATTCGATCGCCCGCTCACGTTGCTGAATCGGGTGAAGCAGGTCGTTGAGGCGAAGAATCGGACGATAGCGTTTTGTAGGTTGAAAGGTCATAGTCATCCGCTGAGGCTCTAGGTAGCTGCACAAAATACTTTTTGAGAGCATTTACTCTGAGCATAGAGTCTGCCCATGGATAGGCTGTGACTACAAACGGCAAATTTTATGACTAGTAGTTTTAGCAAGTTGCAATACCAAGAAATTAGAAATTTTTGGTCGCAGAGACCACTATTGAGTAGCTGCAAAGTACAATAAGAGCCAAATAAAGCATTCGCTCTAAGATCTAGGGAACCTGTCTATTGGCAACGATCCTGATTATTGAAGATGAGGTCAATATTGCATCCCTTCTGCAAACCTGTGTAGAAAGTGAAGGGTACTGCTGCCATGTTGCCTATGATGGGAAAACCGGACTAGCGGCATTTAGACGATTAGAGCCTGACCTGATCATTCTAGATTTGATGCTGCCAGAAATGGATGGATTGGAAGTTTGTACGCAAATTCGACAGTCTGGTGTCCGCAAAGATCCTTATGTGATGATGCTCACGGCAAAAGGTGAAGAAATCGATCGCATTATTGGGTATTCTACCGGGGCAGATGATTATCTCCCCAAACCTTTCAGCCCCACTGAGCTATTGGTACGAATTCGGGCATTATTACGGCGAACGATGCGTCATCAGGAAACCCTAAAGATTGAAACTCCTCATTTACAGATTGATTTAGAACGGCGATCAGTATTCTTAAAAGCCCTTGAAAGTGACGCGATCGCGGTTCATCTCAGCGCTTTAGAATTTGATGTGTTGGCAACCCTGGCAAATCGTCCGGGGCGAGTGTGGACGCGAACTCAACTGCTCGATCACGTCTGGGGAGGAGATTTTACGGGAGATGATCGCATTGTAGATTCTTATATCAAGCGATTAAGACATAAATTGGGGCAAGGCAATGCTGAAAGCTATCCATTCATCAAAACCGTTTCCGGGGTTGGCTATGCCTTTGAGGATACTTAAAAAATCTATGGATCAACTGCATATTCGCCCATCCCTGTGGCTACGGTTATTATCGACTCACGCCTTAGTCATGGTGATTGGCATTGGGGCGATCGCTTTGGTTGATAGCCTATATCGCGTCAACCTATCAGATGTCTTGGTCGCCGCCACTGTGAGCATCCTGAGTGTAATCACCATCAGTATCCTCGTTAGCACCACCATTTCCCGCCCCTTGAAAAGGATGGAAACTGCGATTTATATTTTCCAATCGGGCGACTTGTCAATGAGAATCCCTGCCTGCTCCATTCCTGAAATTCATCGATTAGGCATGAGTTTTAACAACTTGGCGGCAAGCCTTGAAGGCGTGGAACAACGTCGCCGAGAGTTGACCAGCGATTTGGCTCATGAACTGCGAACCCCCGTCACCGTGATTCACGGCTATTTAGAGATGTTGAATACTGGCAGAATCGCATTTCATCCAGATATTGGCGGTCAAATGGTAGAGGAAACCGATCGCATTCAGCGCTTAGTCAACAATGTTTTGGAACTCTCGAAGCTAGAAGCGGGCTATCTCCCTCTGCAACTTCAGATATTACAACCGTTTCCCATTCTCAATCGCGTGGCGACCACCTTTGAAGCGGAATGCCTCAAAGCAAACTGTCAGCTACAGTTGCACTATTCTTCTACCCTACCCACCGTGTTTGCCGATCCCGATCGCCTCACTCAGATTTTGGTGAATCTAGTCAATAATGCCATTACCTACAGTCCTCAAGGCATCGTCACCCTGCGCGCTTGGGAAAATGCAGCGATGCTGTGGATTGCGGTGATTGATACGGGCATCGGCATTGCTGCCAAAGACCTGCCTCATATTTTTGAGCGATTCTGGCGAACCGATCAATCTCGCGCCCTCAAGCTAGGCAGCACTGGAATTGGGCTAGCGATCGCAAAACGGCTGGTCGAACTCCAAGGTGGACAGATCGAAGTAGAGAGCGAACTTGGTAAAGGCAGTTGCTTTCGGTTTTCCATCCCGCTTCATCTTTAACAAGATGCATAAAACTGCTTCCCAGCAGATGTGTTAAGCCCTACGATGAATGGTCGTATAGTACGGGGATCTACCTCTAGACTGACGGATATGCTCAGAATCCCTACGTAAAATGAATGTAATATGCGTAACAAACTCTTAATAAACTAAATAGTTTGTAGCTATAAATGGAAGACAGATTGATGAATATCCTCCTAGTTGAGGATGATGAAGTGGATGTGATGAATGTGCAACGAGCATTTAAGCGGAACCATATTACGAACCCGCTATATATTGCCAGGAATGGGCTTGAGGCACTCACAATGCTGCGAGGAGAATCTCAAGCAACACCAGCCTTACCCATGAATCGCAGGCTGATTTTGCTTGATCTGAATATGCCCCGCATGGGTGGGTTGGAATTTCTACAAGAGCTGCGCGCTGACGATAATTTGCGGTCTACTCCTGTCGTTGTGCTAACCACTTCTAATCAAGATTTCGATCGCATTGAGGCATATAACCTGAATGTAGCAGGATACATTTTAAAGCCTGTCACATTTACTAACTTTGCAGAATTGATGGCAACATTAAATAAATATTG
>CASBQE010000097.1 GCA_949127665.1 Synechococcales cyanobacterium PMM_0083 | reverse complement strand
CTGTTGAGTGTGGTGGGTTGTCACCCAATGACGCAGTTGATTGAGGCAGATTTACAGGAGTGTGGGGTGTCGCTACTCGATCTTGATCCGTCCTGGTCTGAGTCGCCGCCTGTGTCTTCCATTATCGTGACGAAGGCAACGGGCGATCGCGCTGTCATCTCCATCAACGCTGTCAAACTTCAGGCAGATCCCGCCCAAATTCCCACCGATGTTTTGCAAGGCGTAGATATTGTGCTGATCGATGGGCATCAACTCGCGGTTGGATGCGCGATCGCCCAACAAGCTAAGACGCTCAATATTCCGGTGGTGCTAGACGGCGGCAGTTGGAAACCCGGCTTAGAAACTGTGCTGCCGCTGGTGAGTTATGCCATTTGCTCCGCCAACTTTCAGCCGCCCCACTGCGACACGCAATCGGACGTGGTGGCATACCTAGAAAACTTTGATATTTCTTATATTGCCATCACCCAAGGAGAGCAGCCGATCTGGTACGGCGATTCCCGCAGAGATTCTCCTTCGGAGACGCTTCCCGAACGTTTCACGAATCGCGATCAGACAGGCGAGATTGCCGTTCCCAAAATCCAGCCCGTCGATACCCTGGGCGCAGGCGACATTTTTCATGGCGCGTTTTGCTATTTCATTCTGCAAACCAATTTTGTGGAAGCCTTGGAAAAAGCTGCCGAAGTGGCGGCGCGATCGTGTTTATCTTTTGGCACGCGCCAGTGGATGAGAGAGTAAGCTAAATTTCTGGGATGCACCCATGTCTCAATGTTAATCACCATCTGCAAAAAGTATCAGCTAAACTAATGGCGAGGTAAACCACGAGTTTCAGGACTTTTAAAGGTTGTGAAATACTTTTTTTTATCAGATGGTTGGACAATTGGTCGAGTTTGGGAATTGAGCGGACTGTGGAGCGAAAGCGTTTGGCGACGAAAACCTCAGATTGAGCAAGTGGAGCTTTTCATTTGGGAGAATGGTGAGAAATTGTGCCTTTATCGGGTTGAAGAGGCGGTGTTGATGCTGGAGGTTAAGCCTAGCGATCGCATTCAACTAGAAGCTGAAGGAAAAAATATTGGACAAGTGGTTTTAAAACGTCTAATTACCGCAGATCAAGCGATCGAACGGCTTTGCGTTAAAGAGGAACCAGCGCTACAGGCTGGCAGCTAAATCATAAAAGTGTAGAACACTCTTTAAACCCATAACTGAGCGGCGATTCATAAAATCATTCCTATAGGAATTGCGCCTTGAAATCTACCGATTCGTTGCAGCCGTAGACGGTAGGGAAACGGTGCGGCGCAGCAAAATGACGCGACGGCTATCTACGAGAGTTGCCCAAAAGCCGCGATCGCTCAACAGTTGCAGTGCCGTATTTGCCGCATTTGAGTCAGCCGTGTAAACCGCCAACAGGTAGGGGCGTTGTCCATAGGAAACCAGCCCCAAATCTTTTCCAAGGATTTGCCGAACTTTAACCGCCATTTCGGGTTGGTTTTGGTAGTCAACCAGCACTGCATAGCCAAGCCCTAGCGGCTTAGGGCTATAGCTAGAATCATTTGGCTTTGCTGCCGTGGAAGGTGAGGCTGTTGGTTTTTGCGGTTTTGCGATTCGTGGAACGATCCCTACGGGAAGCGCGGAAGGTGTAGAAGTCCCAGCCGTAGGTGAAGCTTGGGGCGTTTCCGCAGGACGAGCCACAAAGGCAGCTAAACCAGTCGTCTCCGTCACATATTTTGCCCAGGCATTTGCCCGTTCAACAGTTCTAAATCCGCCCACGCGAGTCACGGTGTCTTCTAAGTAAGTGCAAGCGCCAACGCTCGTATTGGGTGGTAAAAGCTGTTGCACTTGTGTTTGGCTATCGGGGGTACGAGTCACAACCAGCAATAGATATTCACTGGGCGCTGGTGGCTGACAGGTGGCATAACTAGCCGTTTGAAGAGGCAAAACTTCGGCAGGTGGTAACGCTTGAGCTTGAACTTTTGTCCCTGCTGACAACAAGATAGAGCTTGCCAAGATCGCGACGCATTGATGATGGAGGGCTTGAATCATTAGGGCATAACCGTTGAACGATGAGGGATTGGAGACGGAGCGATACTGCCGTTGCATGGGCAGATGAAAAACTGTGGGTCAACCTATGATGCAGGTGCCAAAGACGCGATCGCTTGCGGGATTGTCTCTGAGGGAGCTTGAAACTCTCCGGTAATGACGAATTCTAGTCGCAGTTTAAGCCAGTTAATAAACTGAGGATTGGTTGAAATGACTGCCGTGGCAGGCTGAGGACACTGAGTTTTGAGAGCCGCCATTTCTGGAGCTTCCAAAAAAGCAGGTTGATGAACAAGCCAAAAGTCTATTTCTTTTTCTTGCTCTTGATAATACCGGGTACGCTCTTTCAGCACTTCATCAAGCGCTTCTCCAGCTAAAAAGCCTTGACTGGCTAGGATGAAATAGTACGTTTGCATAGTGAACCCGTTTTAACCTAGTAAATTCTGAGATTTAAATTGCAGGATTTGATCTTACCTAGGAGCCTAATGAATTTGATCGCTTAATTCAAAACTCACGGCTGAAAAATCTATAATTTTTATGAACTGCCGCGAATCACAAGCTTCATTTCCCGAACGGCGCGTTCAATGCCAACCAGCGCTGCTCGACTGATGATGGTGTGCCCAATATTCAACTCTTCCATCCCGGATAGGCAGGCAACCGCGTAAGCATTCCAATAGGTTAGCCCATGCCCTGCGTTGACTCTCAGCCCAGCGGCGATCGCCCGTTTGCACCCTTCTTCCAGCACTTTTAGTTCTTTTTGCTGGACTGCTTCCCCTTTGGCATCCGCATAGCGCCCAGTATGCAGTTCGATAAATTTGGCTCCAGCTAACACGGAGGCATCAATTTGAGCCACATCTGCATCAATAAATAAGCTAACTGGAATTCCGGCTGCTTGCAGTTCATTCACTACTTGAGTTATGCGTCTGGCTTGTCCGGCAACATCTAACCCGCCTTCTGTCGTCACTTCTTCCCGTCGTTCAGGCACCAGCGTCGCGTAATCAGGTTTAACTTCAAGGGCGATCGCCGCCATTTCATCGGTTGCTGCCATTTCTAGGTTCAAATGGGTTCGCACGGTTTGGCGCAATAATTGCACATCCCGGTCTTGAATGTGCCGCCGATCCTCTCTTAAATGCACAGTAATGCCATCCGCCCCGCCAAGTTCTGCCAATATCGCTGCTGCGATCGGGTCGGGTTCTACGGTTCGCCGTGCCTGCCGAATAGTAGCGATGTGGTCAATATTGACACCGAGAGTAACCACTCCAAAATTCCTTTGCTGTAAGCCTCTGACCTCGATTGTACCGAATCATCATTCACTCTCATCATCGAATTTCCAGATACAACCGCAGGCAAGGTATTCCAGTTGTAGAATTTATAAATCAATAAAATGCTGGATTTTAGTTTGGAATACTTTTTGAGCGGGTTGGCACGGTGACAAAAGTTTCATCTCAGGCAACAAAAGATGCGTTTCGCTGGCGTTTCTTAGTTAGCGCACTTCAAGATCTGCCGTTAGAAAAAATCAAGGCTCAAACGCTTAGGCGGTTTTCCTCGCGGCATGGATTTGCATCGGGTAGCTGGGTGGTGGTTACAACGGGCGCGATCGCTCTGCTGTATTGGGATGGCAGGCTGGTTTTTGCCACTGGCACCGGAGTTGCGGTGATGCTGCTGGTGTATTGGATGCCCAACTGGAAGCCGTCAGTCAACATTGCGGCAATTCGTAAGCGGCTGCAAAGCTGGAATCAACCGTTTGTGATAGCTGCGGGAGCAGGGGCGATCGCGACCTTTAGCACCTATATTGCTGCTGCAATTTGGGCAGAGTCGGATAGCGTTTGGATTGCATCCGGGGCGATTTTACAGGGACTGGGAACGCTGACTGGGTTGGGGCTGCTCGTGTGGCAGATCTGCACTCGCCCAGATCCTCGCGCTCACATTCCAATTAATCAACTGTTGTTTGATTTGGCACACAAAGATCCTTTGAAACGTCTCTTGGCAGTCCGTCAACTGACTGATTCGGTTTCTATGTTGGATGATAAATATCCTTTGGAGCCGCGATCGCGCGGCACAAATCGTCAAAGTTTCACCAAAATTCCTTCTCGTCGTCAAATCGCCGACTACTTTCGGGTCATGTTAAAGCGTGAGCAAGATCCAATTATTCGGGCAGCGGTTTTAGATGGATTGCAAACATTGGAAATTGTTTATCAGTTGCAGCAAGCGATTGAGCCAATGATTCGAGTAAGTCAGCCGCGATCGCCAGCGAATTTTCAGTAAAAAATCTTCAGTAAAATCAAAGAAGCCGGAAACTAATTTCCGGCTTCTTTGGTTATCAGCTCCAAAACAAGTTACAAAACGCCTAAATTAGAAAGCCCTAAAATCGCGCCCGCCCCCAAAATATGCCCTAGGGAAGTCGTTGCAATCAGGGAAGCCAAACTCATGCCAGCAAACAAAGTTGGCAGAGGACCAACATTTTTCTGGCTGATAGTAGCTCTACCGATCGCAAATACTAAAACATTGCAGACTATCATCACCACTGCAACATTAGGACTCCAATTAATCGCTCTCTCAGCAACAGCAAGCAACGGCATATTTAGCATTAGGTCATCTCCAAAAAAATTCAAGTTGGCGACATTGTCTAAATAATTGCTGCCATTTTGATAGGGATTGCAGCAATAGTTTACATTCTGAGGCAATAATCGGGGGTGCGAGTGCTTCTAAATGCTGGGGGAGTATCGCAGGAATCACTTTGATTAGGGCAGATTAAACACCGTAATCACCCAAGGGCTTAAGCCCCCTAGGGCAAACAACCAAAGTTTGGCTATTATTGATGCGATCGCTGTAAATCTGCATCTCAACATCCTTTTTGGCTGCCTCAAAAGTTGAGCATAATGGCGGATAAGAATGTGGGTTGTAAAAGCCAGAATATAGACAGTGAAAGCGCATGTAGCGATATTGATCGCCTGGAGTCTTCAATTTTGCAAAGAATTACCATGGGTTCATCTACTATCTCTTCCGCATCTCCACTTCATCTCTCTTCCAAGCGCCATGCTCAGCGAACCACCATTAAAGCTAATAGCTTAGTCACTACTAAAACGCTCCATCGCTTGTGGTGTAGCCGAGGTGCCGTTTTAACCAAGCAAGGCTATTACGAGGCTGCCCTTGCCAGCTTTGAAGCAGCACTCCGCATTCAACCGAATCGTTCTAAAACCTGGGTATTTCACGGCGTGGTGCTGGTTCACCTGCATCACTATAAGGCTGCCTTAGCGAGTTTTAACCGGGCAATAGATTTGTCCAACACCAATCGTGAAGCTTGGCTGTTTCGCGGATCTGTGCTGAAGGAGCTAAAGCAATATGAAGAGGCACTGTATAGCTACGGTCAGGCTCTGAAGTTGCAAAAACAAAATTCTGATATTTGTCAAGACTATCCCATCTGGAACTCATCCAAAATTGATTGGACATTGGTAGAGTAACGGAACGTATCGCTTAATCCGCTCATGACTGATCAGCGAATTTTGATTTGGTTTCGCAGCGATTTGCGATCGCATGACCACGAACCCTTGCACCGCGCCATTCAAGCAAACCCTGATTTTTTGCTGCCGCTTTATTGTTTTGAGCCGCGCCAGTTTGGGCAAACCTCCTTTGGCTTTCCTAAAACGGGTGCTTTCCGGGCACAGTTTTTGCTAGAAAGTGTGGCAGATCTGCGGCGATCGCTCCAGTCCCTCGGCAGTGATTTGGTCATCCGTCAGGGCAATCCAGAAACGGTGATTCCTGATTTGGCAAAGCAGTTAGGCATTACAGCGGTTTATTACCACCAAGAGATCACCTCAGAAGAAATCGCGGTGGAAGAGTCGATCAATCAAGCATTGGCGGCGATCGCAGTCCAGTGTCAGCGCTTTTGGGGACACACGCTGTATCATCCCGATGATTTGCCGTTTGAAGTTAGTCAACTGCCAGAAGTGTTCACCAACTTTCGCAAACAGGTCGAAAAAGAAAGCACAATCAATCCCACCTTTCCTACTCCTACAAAACTGCCGCCATTGCCCACTGTAGAACCCGGCGATCTACCTGCTTTATCAAGCTTCGGGTTAGACTCGCCTGCTTTTGACGCTCGCGCCGTATTGAAATTTGAGGGCGGCGAAACGGCAGGCAAAGCTCGTCTTGATCACTACTTTTGGCAACAAGACTGCCTCAAGACTTATAAAGAGACTCGAAACGGCATGGTGGGTGCCGATTATTCCTCAAAATTCTCTGCATGGCTGGCGTTGGGCTGTCTTTCGCCTCGCTATATTTTTGAGCAGGTGCAGTCCTATGAAACGAAGCGCGTGCAGAACGATTCGACTTACTGGCTGATTTTTGAACTGCTGTGGCGGGATTATTTCCGATTCATTTGCGCCAAACACGGCGATCGCATTTTCCGATTGTCGGGGCTGCAAGGAATGTCCATTCCCTGGAAAGAAGACTGGCACAGGTTTGATCTGTGGCGTGAAGGCAAAACAGGCTTTCCCTTGGTGGATGCCAATATGCGTGAAATCGCCGCTACTGGATTCATGTCCAATCGAGGGCGGCAAAACGTTGCCAGTTTCCTCACCAAAAATTTGGGCATCAACTGGCACATGGGCGCAGAATGGTTTGAGTCGCTGCTGGTTGATTACGATGTATGCAGCAATTGGGGCAACTGGAACTACACGGCTGGCGTAGGGAATGATGCCCGTGGTTTCCGCTTCTTCAACATTCTCAAGCAGTCTAGAGATTACGATCCAGACGGCAGCTATGTAAAACATTGGCTACCCGAACTGGCACAAGTTCCCGCAGGTAAGGTGCATGAACCGTGGCAGTTGCTTCCGGTGGAGCAAGAGCGCTTTAACGTGAAGTTGGGCGTGGACTATCCCAATCCGGTAGTGGATTTGTTTAAATCAGCGGCAGCAAATGAGGCGATTTATAACGCGGCGATGCAGACCGAAGCAGCCGGCAAAGGGGCTGGAGGTATGGCTTGGGAACGGGGCGACAAGCGAAATAGAGAGCCGGGAACTAGGAAAGCAAAAGACAAGCCGATTAAGCGAAAAGGGTGAGGAGCGCGATCGCACTCATCCGTTACAATATCACCCGTTACAATGTCGATAGATGGGGTTGCTACTAATTGGTTGAAGGTCTGTTTTGGGAAGCTACAAATCGTTAGAAAACGAACTATTTCAATACTTGCCTTGTTTTAATCCGGGGTTTTGAGTGGGTTCAGTGTAGATTCAACAATACGGTGATGGAAGCACTCCACCATGACGCAGATTTTTTATTTGCCTGACCAACAACTGATCGAAACGGAAGACGCTAATACATTGCTGACGGCGGCTTTAGAAGCAGGGATTCCTCATACTCATGTCTGTGGTGGCAATGCCCGTTGTTCGACCTGTCGCGTGCTGATTTTGGATGGGCATGAATTTTGTGCGCCGCGAACCCCAGAAGAACAGATTTTGGCGGATCAGTTGGGTTTTGAACCCTGTGTGCGGTTAGCCTGCCAAACGATGATTGCTCGTGAAGGCAAAATTACTTTGCGGCGGCTATCTTTGGATGCAGACGACATGGCAATGTTTTTCGATCAGGTATCTAAGAAAGCGGCTCCTTCCTTATTGGGGCAGGAAAAGCACGTCGCTATTTTGTTTGCAGATATTCGAGGATTTACTGCCTTTTCAGAAGCGCTGCTGCCCTACGATGTGATTTATGTTTTGAATCGCTATTTTCAGCGGATGGCAGAGGTAATTAATCGGTATGGTGGCACGATCAATGTTTATATGGGTGACGGGTTTATGGCGCTGTTTGGTGTGGAAAACCCCGATCGCGCTGCGGAACGAGCCATTCGAGCAGGGATGGGAATGCTGGCAGCGTTGGAAGAATTAAACCCGTCCTTAGAAGGCTTATATCAACAGCGGTTGCGAATTGGCATTGGGGTTCATTATGGCTGGACGGTAATTGGCACGATTGGCGATCCCAAAAACCCGAAAATGACCGCGATCGGGGATGCTGTAAATTTGGCAAGCCGGATCGAAGCTGCCAACAAATCTTTGGGAACAACCTTTCTGATTTCTAAAGAAGCTTACGCCGAAGCCAAAGACCACGTTCTAGTAGGGCAATCGTTTCAGGTGAAAATTCCGGGTAAGAGTGGAGAATATAGCCTTTACGAAGTCAAGGATGTTCCTCCTTCTAAGAGCGGTGAAGAGTTTGGCGTGGTGACTAAAACCCAAGCAAAACATCACTGGTTTCGCCCAATTCAACGGTTGGTAAGGGCTTTGAAATATTGGCTGAAACGCTTGGTGGGGAAGTAGGAGGTATGGGAAAGTTTTGAATTTTGAGTTAAACACTCCTATTTTTCTTGCTTTTTTCTGGGCAGAATTACGGTAAATGTGGTTCCTTGCCCAAGGGTGCTATCCACGCTGATGCTGCCACCTTGAAGTTCTGCACACTGTTTGGCGATCGCCAATCCTAATCCAGTTCCAGGAATTTGCCCTACATTACCCGCCCGATGAAACGGTTGAAACAGGTGACCTATCATTTGTGGGGGAATGCCAATGCCTTTGTCCGTTACACATAGGCTGAAGCGATCGG
>CASBQE010000096.1 GCA_949127665.1 Synechococcales cyanobacterium PMM_0083 | reverse complement strand
TGCCCATTCAGGTTGAAATCAATGGTTCCAGTTGTGGTTCCAAAGTTTGAAAACCAGGAATTTGGAGGACTAGGACTAGAAACAGCGTGAGTTGCCGTCAGGCTGAGGCTGCTTAAGCCGGAGCCATTCACGATATTTTGGATGTCATATTCATAGTACCCACCATACGATCCCATGTCGGTAGAAGCCGTGACACCTGTAATTAGGGCGGCTTCGGCATTGCCGATTGGCGCGATCGCTACTACCGCAGCAACCACCGCGATCGCAGAAATTGTCTTGAAGTTGATCATTAGTCTAAAATCTCCTACATGTTGGAACTGGTGTACATGAAGGTAGATGCAGGGAAATGAGTGTCCCTTTTGAATTTACTCCCCCCCCTAAATATTCCAAGGATTTGGCTCAGGTTCACAGTAAATTCACTGAGTTAGCGACAAATATGGATGAAATCTTTGTAGTCGATTGCCTATACCTTGATCAAAGCGTCACTAAAACCCAGCAAACTCCGGCGATCGCGCTTATCCTCATCCTTAGTTTGCGATCGCTAACACCACAAATTGAATATCCATGAGCAAACTCAACATCAGAATTATGCTTAGTTGAGTGGGAGAACGGCGATTTCACTACTCAGTACACCTGATCGGGAGTACCAAAATCCACAAACACAACTTGTTCGTCTTCTGTAAAGTAAAACAATACTCTTTCATCGTAATCGATGCTAAAGCTCCATAATTCCTTGAGTTTGCCCGATAGCTTATGAGTCTTCAGGCTTGAATCAAACGGATCGAGTGTAAGCTGTTCCAACTTTTGCCAAAAGCGTTCTTCCAAACTTGGATTGCTCTTTGTCCGCTTTTTGAAGGCACGCTTGAATGCAGAACTGAAACTGACTTCCACAATTACTCCTCGATCGCCCGCCTTAGTTCACTGAGATTGGCAGAAAACTTCAGTTCACCCTTCTGTTGTTCACTCTGCGCCGACTTAAAATTCTCGTATATCTCTTCACGGCGTTCCTCACGAAGATACTGCTGCAATAGCAGTTGGATCTCGTGCTTTTCGTCAGCGGAAAAACGTTTGATTGCTTCGACCACATCGCTAAACGTCATCGTCCGAAACTCCCTACTGTACTTGCTGGATTCAATTTATCACGGTGGTTAGGTGCAGGGCGATCGCGCTCAAGCAGTCAGCCCTACTTGCGATCGCCGACTGCTTGAGCGCGAGAAAACTCCAAAGCTCTGGCAATGCGGATGGTGCCTTGGGGCGCAACATAGGCAACTTCGGGATAGTGCTGGGCAGGAGGGTTCTCGGGTGCCCTGGCAACAAAATCGGCAATGCGGATCTGGTTGGGTTCCATCTGTAGCGCCATGATCAGGCATTGGGCATTGCCTTTTGCGCCTGCATGGGCAGTGCCGCGCAAACGACCCCAAATGAGAATATCGCCCGTGGCAACGACGGAACTCCCAGGATTCAGATCTCCCAGAATGATTACAGTGCCATCATGGCGAACATCGCCGCCAGACCGCAGCGTGGTTTGTAAATACAGCGGTTCTTCCATTGCCTGAGCAGATTCGCCAGAAGGGTTCAGTTGGGCAATGGAAGATTGTTGCTCCACCGAGTAGCCTGTGGTGGCAGCGGCAACGGCGGTTTGGCGACGGCTGGTATAGACGCGGGTGAGGCGGAGTTGGGCATCGGTGAGGGCATCGGCGATCGCCTGAAGTTGCCGCCCATCTAGCAGGCGATCGCGGGCAATCAAATGAACCGAAGTGTCTGCCAGCCAGAGCCGCTCGCCTGCATTCAACCGCTGTTTAAGCTGCTGCAACACCTCCGACCAAGTTAAAGAACTCGCAGGATTCTCCGCTTCTGTCTCCATTTCTGGCGGCAGCATCAGCAAGAGTTTGCCACCCTCACTTTTGAGCCGCACCTGAAGATCGCGCTCCTGCAAACCCTCTGCGGGTGCCTCAGGGGTTGCTTCCGTCGAAGCGTTGCCTTCTAAATCGAGAACGATTGGCGCTATCTCTGGAGCGACATCAGAAATAGTTGAGGCAGAAGCGGGAACTGAAGTATCAGAAGTCATAGATCAAGCGTTTTGTGTCAGCAGTTGGATGTGATTTTAGCGATCTAGACCGTACACGCGCACAAATATCTAGAGGCAATCATTATAGGCAGGCATGTGAAAGTCAGTGTAAATCTTGGGTTGAAAGTGAGAAGTGAAATCCTAGCACTTTGTATCCCCCACCCCGCTTAAGTCACGGCTGCCGAAAGATTCCAAATACTGAGGTAAACCCATGCAGGAACGTACTGCCGCCAACGGGACCAATTTCGCCATTGCAGAAAAAGCCGCTTAGAGGAAGAGTTGGCAAGTAGCGATTGAACAAGAGCGAATCGAAATTAGGCTGACCGTAAAGCCCCTCACCCCGTCCGGTGCAAGAAAACATCAAGGCTCCACTGCCCGATAAAGTATCAGCAGGATAGCTGGAAGTGTAGCGGAGCAGCAAGGTTTCTAGATCTTCTGCCGAGGCTTTGGCATCGCGCAGATGGAACTGGACGCGCTGACCGGGGCGGATGCGATCGCCAATTGCGATCGCCCCTACTCTGGGATCGACTCCGATTAGCTGCCGAATTAAAAAATCGCCCTGTTCTAGCGTTTGTTTAAATTCACTTTGGGCAACCCCAATAAACAATGAGTGCTGCGCTAACTCGCGATCGTCCTCATCTAAGGTTTGAATCAGGTCTTGCAGTACCTCCAGCGGTGTCCCCTTTTGAGACACCCTCGACCCGCCTCCAGTAGACGCGAAACTTAGATCTGCCTGATCCAATGCCAGCATAATATTTCGCTCACCCTCAGTCACCAAGTAAGGCTGACCAATGGGACGGCATCCCTGCGCCACGATCGCGTCTAGCACAATATTGCCGCTCAATGCCACACCAACCATCCCTTCTTGATGCAGGCGATCATCACAAAAAATTCCGCCAGAATTGGTAATACTGCCGCTGACCAAGCCGCCAATTTTGGTAGACCCCGCATAGGCAAAATCTAGCCCTTGCAGCAAGTCATTCAGTCGCCCAAAAGACGGATCACCCAACAGCACAAACTGGGGCTGCTCAGCCGGAGAAACCCCGATCGCGTCTGCCCAAGCCCTTGGAGCGCTATCTAAGTCAGGTAATTCGTCAGGCATGAGATGAAACGTATGGACGTGAACCTCTGGGAGCGATGCCAACATTAAAGTTAAGGCAGGTTCTCCTTCTGCTTCACGAGGATTGCCCTGATCATCCATCCCGGTGATGCCAGCCCCACCGCAGCCAATCAGGGGCACCCCTGGCAGATACTCTTGCAACAAGGGCATTAACCGAGAATATTCACTGGCAAAGGCAGATGAAATAAAAATCAATGCTAAGTCAGGTGAAGCTTGCAGTGCCGCTTGAGTCTGCTGCACCACCTCAGCGATCGCCGCTTCCAACGAAGGACGAGTCGATAAAAAACTCGCCCACTTCATTTGTTTTTTTAGCGGCTCTGCCATTGTAGTTTCCCCCATTGGACTGACCTCATCAAACTATTATGAATTGCCAAAGTGACTCTGTTTAAGAAATTTTTATGATTAGCGCAATATTTTGGTAGATGGCGGTGTAGAAGATATTTTTGCAAAGATATATAAGGGTAAAAAACCCCGCCGAACTGTTGATTCCAGCAAAGCCTTACATTCCCTTTATTCAAGGAGGGGTGACTTCGCGTTACACTAGACATTGGCACTCACCTAAGGTGTCTACCTTCTGTATCCTAATCGGTACGCGACCCCTTTATCTGTTTATCATCTCTGCTCGACCTGAGGGGCAGATTTATCGCTGACGGTTAAGGTAGCTCACCACACTCTTAATTTCTTTAAAAAGTTGTCTGGAAAGTATCCATCATGAGTGACATTAAGCAAAAAATTGAAGAAGAGCTACACGAGGCTCGTGAAGTCTGCGACATCAAAGGCGGCACCTCACCAGAGTGTGCTGCTGCTTGGGATGCCGTTGAAGAACTACAGGCTGAAGCTTCTCATCAGAAACAAGTGAAGCCCAAAAACTCTCTTGAAAAGTATTGTGATGATAATCCTGAAGCGGCTGAATGCCGCCTTTATGACGATTAAGCGCAGTATTAGCTTTTTAGGCTTGTTTTTTGGAATCAGCTAATCTACAGCCTCCAAGATTTATGAAGTAGCTTGAATGCAGACCCGCATTCAAGCTACTTTGTTTTTTGCGATCATTTTCTCATTTTTCCTAACACCGCTATGCAAAGCCCATCTTGGCTACCTTCTCTCGTTTGGACTGATTATCGACTGGCTGTTTTGTTCACAGTTCTATTCCCATTGGCGTTACTCATTTGGTCGTTTGTCCAAAAATCAGAGTCGATTCAGCACTTGATGATTATTTATTGGCGGGTTGCTAGCCTACTTGTCATTACAGTGGGGCTGCTTATTGCCGCAATTCCTTTAGGTTTTTTGACGGGTTGGATTGCCAGAATTCTCATACCGCTGTCTTTATGGTTTTGGGTCGATTTGAATTACGAGATTAATGAACAACCGAAGAGTCAGTTAAAGCTGGCATTTGGCTCTTGGCGGTGGGGCATGACGATTTACAGTTTATTGGGTGCGATCGCGGCACTTCCCGCCCTTCAATGTGCGTTTTTGCCTTCAAAACAAATGATCGATCAGCCATTTTGTAGCATTTGGCTCCAGCCACCCTGGATATTTAAACAATATTTTATTGGCGGCATGAAGCCTTACACGATTGGGCTACTATCCACCTTGGCACTGGCAATCTACATTTTATATTTGGGCTATTTCGTGTTTGTCCGGCTTGGTAAGCAAGGACGTTCTGCCACTGGAGTATAGTAAACCATCGTGAATAAACTTTTGCGGTTAGAGCAATATACTCTCAAGCGCCCTCAAGAAATGCTGCTGGTTAGGGCAAGCCTTGGCGATGAACTGGATGAAGTGGCTGTTTTTAAGGGCTTCTCCAGTTCTTTGACTCGTGCCACCGCGCCCGATCCTGATGTGCCTGTGCTGCCAGAGACCGCCAACATTATTGAGATCGATCGCCTCCGCAGTCCCTACAATCCCGCTGCGCCGCAGTATATTCAGCAAGGGCTGACTTGGGAGGCGATCGAGCCTTTGTTAATACAGGTGGGAGTTTAATCCGGATTGAACCGTCAGACCTAGAAGATCAATGAACGCGATCTGTAACTAATTTGCCAACTCGTTTCAAAGAAGATGGTCTTAAAGGCTTTTTTGATGCTCTCGCCCATCGGAAGACAACTAAAGAGTGGGTATTTTTTAGATCTCCATCCTCTTCTAGGCTGCTTTTTCTAAAGAAAGTGTTATCTTCCTCTGGTGTAGTGTGCGGAGTTAATTTATGGTTTCGTCCCTTGTCAAATTGCAGCAAGTAAGCAATGTTGTCCTATCTGCCGATGCTCTCATCAATCAATTGTCTGAAGATCCGGGCAAAATGTTAGCGACGGATGCGGTCAGTGCAGGCTTTGCAGTTGGAACATTATCCTTACCTGAAAGCCGACTGTTTGGTACAGATGGAATTCGGGGGCGGGCAGGAGAACTGCTCAGTGCGCCGTTGGCATTGCAGGTTGGTTTTTGGGCGGGGCGGGTTCTATTAGCGGATGTTGCGACTATCGGTCCTGTGGTGATTGGGCAAGATTCTCGTAACTCCAGCAGCATGTTGGCGATGGCGCTGTCTGCCGGGTTGACGGCTGCCGGACTGGAAGTGTGGGATTTGGGATTGTGCCCTACGCCAGCAGTGGCTCATGTGACTTATACGAGTGCGGCGATCGGCGGAGTGATGATTTCTGCCAGCCACAATCCGCCATCTGACAACGGCATTAAGTTTTTTGGATCGAACGGCAGTAAGTTAGCGATCGCGCTCCAAACCCAAATCGAAGCCGCATTAAGGGGTGATTTGCCCGCGATCGCTCAACCATTCATCAGCGGTTGGGGCACTCATTACCACCGTCCAGAGTTGACGAAGGCTTATTGCAGGGCAGTTCAGGAAACTCTGCAATCTGCATCTGATGCGTTGCCCTTAAGCGGAATGCGAATTGTACTGGATCTCGCCTGGGGTGCAGCGGTGAAACTTGCCCCGATCGCCTTCCAAGCCTTGGGTTCAGAGGTGATTTGTTTGCATGATCAACCCGATGGCGATCGCATCAACGTCGATTGTGGGTCTACCGATTTGGGAATCCTTCAGGCAGCGGTCAAAGAGCATCAGGCAGACCTCGGAGTTGCCTTTGATGGCGATGCCGATCGCGTTTTGGCGGTCGATAATTTGGGTCGCTCTGTGGATGGCGACTACATCTTGTACTTATGGGGCACCGCCCTTAAGCAAACCAATCAACTGCCAGGAAACACTGTTGTTGCAACAGTCATGTCTAATCTGGGCTTTGAGCGCGCCTGGGAACAACAGGGCGGCAAGCTGGTCAGGGCGGCAGTTGGGGATCAATATGTTCATGCAGAAATGCTGCGCCATGGTGCCATGCTGGGTGGCGAACAGTCTGGGCACGTTCTTTGCCGCCATTACGGAGTGAGTGGGGATGGAATTTTGACGGCTCTTCATCTAGCACAGTTGGTCAAGCGATCGGGCGCATCGTTTGCCGATTTGATTGATCAGAGCTTCCAAACGTTTCCCCAAAAGCTAAAAAATGTGCGGGTTGAAGATCGCGCTCGGCGGGTCAATTGGCAAGAGTGCGACCCGTTGATCCAGGCGATCGCCACCGCAGAATTGACAATGGGTGATCAAGGACGGGTGCTGGTGCGTGCCTCTGGAACAGAACCGTTGATTCGCGTTATGGTAGAAGCCGCAAGTGAAGAACTCGTTAACCATTGGACTGACACTCTGGCACTAGTAGCTCAACGCCACTTAACATAAATAGTTTTGGGTGTGCTGCATTATCTAAACTGAGTACAAACTCAGGAAGGTAAACTGCTCAGACTTTTATCGTTTTATTAAGCTGGCTGATTGAGTCGCAACTGATCCGGGCACTCTGAACCTATTCAAGCAACTTTAGGAGTGGATACCAGGAATGGTACTGAGCACTGTCTTAACACCTACCTCATTATTCCTGATACCATTCAAAAAACTCAGTGCATCGCACTCAATTAGAGTGGGGAAATCGCCATGCGGCACGAACTAGACAAAGTATTTGGACGAGACTACGAGCGTTGCCTAAAAAGCTTAGACTGGGCGATCGCTCAACTAGGCGGCAGTGCAGATCCCGAACAGCTTGCCATCACGGCTGAACTGATCATTCAAACAATGTCAGGACCTTGGCGCTATTTCCATACCTCAGAACATATCTTTGAGGTGGGGGGATCGGGCGATGCGATCGAGATTTTAGCCGCTCTGTTTCACGATCTCGTCTACGTTCAGGTAGATCAGGGGGTCAGCGTCAACATCAGTCGCCGGATTGCGCCCTTTGTCAAAGAGATCGATGGACAGTTGGTGATTTTGAGCGATTCCCAGCTTTTGCCCGATCGCATGTTTGATATGGTTACTCAAATCTTTGGATTTGTTTTAGAGCAAACTTTACAGCCAGCAGCCGGACAAAATGAATTCCTTAGCGCCGTAATTGGAGCAAAATGTTTGGAACACGCTTTACCCATGAGCGTGATTGCTGAGGTTGTGGCTTGCATTGAAGCCACCATTCCATTTCGGTCTAAATCTGAAACCGGGCAGACCGCTGGAGAATGCCTTTGCGATCGCCTTTTAACGACCAATGAAGAGTTTGGGTTTGGCTGGAGCGAAGATGATTTACACGGCATTGTGCGGCGAGCCGTGCGACTGTCAAACCGTGATGTTGAAAATTTTGCCTATATCTCTTCAGCGGAGTTCCTTGACAACACCTGGAACCTGATGCCCGAAACGAATCACGACTTGATTAGCGCCAATTCTTACACCGTTTCTGGCTATCGCCTTTCTCTCCAAAAAATGGAAG
>CASBQE010000095.1 GCA_949127665.1 Synechococcales cyanobacterium PMM_0083 | reverse complement strand
TTCTAATCTGGATAACTACCCGATTTGGGGTGATTAGGCAGATCAAGATCTGGATAACATCCTGCATGGGGGAGATAGACTGAAATTTGTCGGCATAACTTCCCAAAATAGGATCTTATGCGGATAAAAATTAATATATCTGCCTGGGTTGGGATTTTATACCGATCAAAGCCTGCATAACTACCTTGGTTTGGGATGTTATGTAGATTGGCTTCCAGCCTAGTCATCCGTTTACATTGGGCTGGTCGCTCAGTGAGCAAGTGTATTAGCCGATTAAACAATCCCTAAAAATTAACTGAGATTTCATCCAATCAGCAGTAGCTAGTCAGATCTGGGAACACTAAGCACGACCCAGATTATTACTCACCATGCAAAAGCTAATTGGCATTCTGTTTCTACTGGCAGGCACTTACGTCTTGGGTCAAAACGTGATTTTTTCGACCTATTTCTCACCTTTTTTCTGGGGAAATCTTCCAGCCGTCGGTTCGATTCTGTCTTTGATGATTGGGATCATCTGTCTAGTTGTGTTTCCCCGCCAAACCAGAAGTTTTGGCTGGATTTTTCTGATTGCGGGAATTGTGTCAGTATTTCTCAGCAGTGGCATATCACTAAAGCCCACGAGCTTGTGGAATTTTGTAGTGGCATTTACTGCAATTACTGTGGGCTATCGACTGTTAACTGCTCGTCGTTTAAGGTTCTGATCAGAAGGGTTGGTTTCGCGACCAATCTTGCTAGAAACTTTGAATTTGCAGCCAAAGCCTGTTTATTTAGACTTGTCCATTCGTTCCGGTAGCTGACACTGAATATCCGACCACAGGACACATCCTGCTAAACCAAGCTCTGGGCGATCGCGGTAGGCTACTTCAGCCACCCACACCGTCACGGTTCGATCTAGCCCAACCGAATAGAGATAGCTCGCAGTAGGCTTATAGTGAACACCGACGCGAATGTTGGAAAAGTCGTCTTCGCAGGTGGCATAGCCAAAGCGAATGATAATTTGGGCAACCAAGCATTCGGGCGTGTCTACATATTCGCCAAACGTATCCCGCTCTTTCCAAAAGGTATCCAAAAATTTTTCAAGGTTAGGCAGAAGCTTCTCGGGCGCACCACCCCGTGTGCCGTAAATAATGGCGGGGTTGTTTTCAACGATAATGTGGTAGGAATGGGGCATCGTTCAGAGTATTGTTTCTTAAACATAAATGGGGCATGGGCGATCGCGCAATCCACCGCGCTCTACCCATACCCCACTTTACAAATCCTAATTAGATATTGGTTTCGCTCAACTCGCGAGTCATGTAGTCGAAGGGTTGATCTAGCATATTGCCAACCGGAATGCCAGCCGCTGCCACTTGCTCTTTAACAATTTCCTTCATCACCTGAATGCCATATACGGTAGAGCCAATTGGCACTGCCAAGGAGTTGTAGGTTTCCCGCAGCCCTTCTAGCACGCGCTCGTCTAGCACATCCGTGTCACCTGCCACCAAGGCGTAGCTGGCATAGCGCAGGTAATAATCCATATCTCTGAGGCAAGCGGCATATCGACGAGTGGTGTAGGCATTGCCGCCGGGACGAATCAATTCGGGCAATTCCTCAAACAAGCGCAATCCTGCCTGTTTAACAATGCCTGCTGCGTTTGAGTTAATCACGGCGGCGGCTTGCACGCGCAACATCCCGGTATCAAAATAGGACTTCAGTCGATCCATTGCATCTCGGTCGAGGTATCGACCTGTATTGTCGTAGTTTTTAATTAAACTTGTAACTGCGTCACGCATTGAACTTTCCCCCAGGCATTCTTAAATAGTTCAAAAATAAATGCTTTTGGTTATCTCTAACCGAGTTTTTGTGAACGCGCTTAATAGATCGCGATCGCTCACCTCAGCACGGCTAGTCTAACATGAGGTGGCAACCCTAAAAGCCCCATCTCTCGGTTGTTTTGGCGTGTAAAGAGATATTGAGAAAGAGCGCGATCGCAGCGATCTATGCTCTCTAAAATCACTCTTTTGGCAATCAATCCCTGAGCCTATTTCAGCAAATTCACTTTATAAGCTTTGATACAAAATTTGAGTATGCCACTCTTTAGGATCATTCAAACATCGTGAGGCTGTAATCCCATCAGTCCCGCCCTTAGGTTAACATCAGCTACGACACTGCAATTCTGACTGCTTTTTCTGTTTCCCAGTATTTGGAAACAGTCCGCACGAATTAAGGAGTATTTCATGACAACCCCGCAGGAAATCCTGGAATGGATCAAGCGTGACAAGATTCAGATGATCGATCTGAAGTTCATTGATACACCCGGAATTTGGCAGCACTTAACGCTGTACCAAGACATGATCGATGCCGATAGTTTTACCGATGGCGTTGCCTTCGACGGATCGAGCATCCGGGGCTGGAAAGCCATCAACGATTCAGATATGGCGATGGTGCCCGATCCAAACACGGCTTGGATCGACCCATTTATGGAAGAGCCAACCCTGAGTATGATTTGCAGCATCGTTGAGCCGAGAACCGGGCAACCCTACAGCCGCGATCCTCGTTCCATTGCCAACAAAGCAGTTGAGGCAGTCAAAGCAGCCGGATTAGGCGATACGGTCTACTTTGGACCTGAAGCCGAATTCTTTGTGTTTGACAACGTTCAGTTCGACCAAACCCAAAATGAGGGCTACTACAAGGTCGATAGCATTGAGGCTGCTTGGAACTCTGGTCGGCAAGAGACAGGCGGCAATTTGGGCTATAAGGTTCGTAACAAGGAAGGCTATTTCCCTGTTTCTCCCACCGATACCCTGCAAGATATGCGAACCGAGATGTTGATGACGATGAAGAAGTGCGGGGTGCCGATCGAAAAGCACCACCACGAAGTCGCCACAGCAGGGCAGTGTGAACTGGGGTTTCGGTTTGCGCCATTAGTGCAAGCAGCCGATTTTCTAATGACCTATAAGTACTGCATCAAGAATGTGGCTAAGAAGTATGGCAAGTCAGCCACCTTTATGCCCAAGCCAGTGTTTGGCGATAATGGATCGGGGATGCACTGCCACCAATCAATCTGGAAAGATGGGCAACCCACTTTCTTTGGCGATCGCTATGCTCAACTTAGCCAAACTGCCCTCTGGTACATTGGCGGCTTGCTCAAACATGCGCCTTCTATTCTGGCATTTACCAACCCAACCACTAACTCCTACAAGCGCCTGGTGCCTGGGTTTGAAGCCCCGGTCAACCTGGCATATTCCCAAGGCAATCGCTCTGCATCCATTCGGATTCCCTTAACCGGGGATAGCCCCAAAGCAAAACGCTTGGAATTCCGCTGCCCCGATGCATCTTGCAATCCTTACTTGGCTTTTGCGGCAATGGTTTGCGCGGGTTTGGATGGGATTAAGAATCAGATTGATCCGGGTAGCCCTTTAGATGTAGATATCTATGAGCTTAGCCCTGAAGAACTGTCGAAAATTCCTTCAACTCCAGCTTCTTTAATGGATGCGCTGAAGAATTTAGAGCGAGATCATGAGTTCTTGCTGTCTGGCGGCGTATTCACAGAAGACTTCATTGCCAACTGGATTAGCTACAAACTCGATCGCGAAGTGATTCCCATGAGCATTCGCCCTCACCCCTATGAGTTTATGCTCTACTACGACTGTTAAGTCATCCTCACTCAATCTGACAACAGCAGCGATCGTGCGATCGCTGCTTTTTTGTTGACCTTAAAACCCGACCTCTGAAACCCAACGCCCGAAACCCAATCCATATTTTTTGACATTTGCCCAAAGACAGATAACTTGATTAGAAAGAATTCGTTACACTTATTTACAGTAACCCTCAGTTCTCACAGCCATGCCTGAACCGCTAACAAAATTGGCATATCAAGCCTTTCATCAAGGAAAAAGCTACTTTGGTCTTGCTCATAAAGCCCTGAGTACGCAGTTACTCAATTTTGTCGCGCCTCCTCTCGAACAGCGCGCTCAACCCGTTCCTGTAGAGCTTTTGTTAAAAATTCAAAAGCGCTTGACCGAGATTAACGAAACAGACTGGCAAGATGCCGAAAAAGGAATCTATCCAGCGAGTTTGCTATTAGAAAATGATTGGCAAGATTTTTTCCGTCACTATCCTTTACTGTGGCTCGACATGCCAGCTACTTGGGAGCGGGCAAACCAAAAGCGCCACCAAGACTTTCCTCAAGATGTAGATACCAGTATCTATCCCAGCTATTACACGCAGAACTTTCACCATCAAACCGATGGTTACCTAACTGATTGGTCTGCCAATCTCTACGATGTGCAAGTAGATATCTTATTTAATGGAGCAGCCGATGCCATGCGTCGCCGGGTGCTGGCACCGCTGAAGCAAGGTCTACAGCCTTTTAGCAATCTCGATCCCCGGCAGGTGCGGGTATTGGATGTAGCATCGGGTACGGGACGTACGCTGAAGTTCATTCGCAGTATGTTACCCAAAGCCTCTTTGCATGGCGTTGATCTGTCCTCTGCTTATTTGAGGAAGGCAAATCAACATCTGTCTCAACAGTCCACTGAATTGCCTCAACTAATTCAGGCAAACGCGGAAGAGTTGCCCTATCTCGATAATTACTTTCATGGGATAACCTGCGTATTTTTGTTTCATGAGTTACCCGCCGCCGCTCGCCAACAGGTGATTAATGAGTGTTTCCGAGTCACAAAACCTGGTGGAGTATTTGTCATTTGCGATTCAATTCAAATCAGCGATTCACCAGAAATGGCTCCCTTGATGGATAGCTTTGCGGCGATGTTTCACGAGCCTTACTATCGTCATTATGCTAGTGATGATTTAGTCAGCCGTCTGCATCAGGCTGGCTTTACTGCCGTGAGTGAAGAAGTTCACTTTATGAGTAAATACTTGGTTGCCCACAAGCCGATCGCACTTGAGCAACAGCCTAACAAAATTGCCGAGGCTGAAACTGTTAGTGCATCTTGAAACGGGTTGAGTAACACGCTAGAATTCTGAAGAAAATAGAAGTCCCACTGACGATTTGGGCGATCGGCGATAATTTAGAGCCATTGAGTCTTTAGCACAAGCGAACATCGTAAGCTAAAGACTCAGTTTTGAAACGTTTTACCTAAATCTCCCAAATAAATCTCCCCAAAATTCTTATGGTTCAAACAGTTTCCAGCAATGAAGCAGCAAACCAAGTTGAAAATGCATCCAGCAGCTTGGTAGAAGTCATTGAAACCGTGATTGCCAGCCTGGATAGTGGGCAAACAGCAATGGTCAACCGCAGTGAAGAGGGGCATGTTTGGAAGTTCAAATACGGCACTGTAGAAGTATTTGTCCAACTTACGGGCTTGTCGGAAGAAGATACGCTGATGGTCTGGGCAGCGGTGCTAAAACTGCCTGCGAAGGATGAACCAAAGTTGATGCGTCAGCTTCTAGAAAAAAATTGGTCTGACACTCTAGAAGCACGGTTTAGCATTATGAATAATGAGGTAGTGGTCGTCACTAATCGCTCGATCGCCGATCTGTCTCCCGGTGAACTATCTCGCGCCATTACCATTGTTGCGACAATCGCCGATGAAAGTGATGAACCCCTAATTGCAGAGTTTGGCACTTAGGAATAGCTGAAAACTTTATGACCGTTTGGCGGTTGATCCCCCCTTTTACCGCATCGGGTGCCGTTCACATGGCAGTAGATGCTTGGCTGTTAGAACAACATATTCAAAAAAGCCATCCGCCAATGCTGCGGTTTTATACCTGGGAACCTGCGGCAATTTCCTTGGGCTACCATCAGCGGCAGTATCCCGATCATTGGAACAATTTGATGTGGCAGGGGCGATCGCTAGATGTTGTGCAGCGACCCACCGGGGGCAGGGCAGTGCTTCATCAGGGCGATTTAACCTATGCTGTGATCACCTCCGGGCTAAGCAGCAATCGGATGGCAAGCTATCGGCAAATTTGCGAGTTTTTGATTCAGGGCTGGCGATCGCTCGATGTAGAGTTGAATTACGGCAGCGCAGAACGTGGCTACATTCATAACCCCAATTGCTTTGGTACTGCAACCACCGCCGATTTAATCATGTCCAATGGCTATAAATTGATCGGCAGCGCCCAGAAGCGGTGCGGCAACACCATCCTCCAACATGGCTCCATTCGCCTCAACCCGGATGCTGACCTGTTTTATCAGGTCTTTGAAACCGATGCAATGCTGCCAAATTTGTCCTTCTCGCTCAATCAAATTGAGGCTGAATCGGTGATGGCAGCCTTAATCAATTCCGCTAAAACTTGCTTCAACGCTGATTTTCAAATGCTGCCACTCTCCGACACGGAATGGCAGCAAGCTGTAGCACTCAGTCCCTAACGTTGCTTAGTACCCAAAACCTGTAAGGCAAAGCTTACTTTCCTACCGCTTCCATCGCCGACTCTGCCAGTGCCGCAATCTGAAAGCCAGGTGGATAGGTGCCATCTTCTTTAATCTGTTTGATCATGCTATCCGTAATCGGCATTTTTAGCTTTTGTGCCAGCGTCCGAACAATATCCCCGCGATCGATGACTCCAGAAACCGCCCCCGCTAGAGACAAAACCGTCATTCGCCGCGAAGCATCTTTTTCTAACTGTTGAATCACCGTCGCCAAGGGAGTCGCTTCCGCAACGGTCGCGATCTGGTCGAGTGGGTGAATAATTTGAAATAGGGTTTCCCGTTCCCAACGGCTGCGTTCTACCGATTGCAGATCATCCGATGCCACTAAGCCCCGATACCGCCCATCGGAAGATGCAAAATAGACTTCCGGCTGAGTAGCCAGCAGCAGATATTTGTCGGCAAATTCACGCAAACTCATGTTGGCATCAACCACCCGAAACTCGCGGGTCATGGCATCGCTGGCTTTAAGCGAAAGCAGTGCTTCTTGAATTTCGGTCATGCGATCGTAGCTGCCTGCATTTTGAATGCCAAACCAGCCCAGCAACATAAACCATAAGCCATTGCTAGCGCCAGACACCAATGAAAAGCCACCCAAGGCGATCGCGCTCCACCCTAAAATAGCTCCCGATTTTGCCGCCCATCGAATCCCCTTAAATCGACTGCCCGTCGCCTTCCAAACGGCTGATTTTACCACCTGTCCACCATCTAGCGGGAGACCGGGCAGCAGGTTAAAGAGTGCCAAGACCAGATTGGTCGTTGCCAAATACTGGGCAATTACATTGATGGGAGTATCAACCCCAGGATATACATTTGCAAAAAGCGCCAACAAAACAGATAGAACTAAGCTAACCGCAGGACCGGCGATCGCCACCTGAAAGGCTTTGCCAGGAGTTTTTGATTCCCGCTCGATCGAGGCAACGCCACCAAACAAAAACAGCTTGATTGATGTGACCTTGATTCCTTGCGATAACGCCACCAAACTATGACCCAATTCGTGCAGCACTACCGAGCCAAAAAATAAGAGTGCCATCGCAAACGCTGACAGGTAAGCCGTGGAAACACTCCACTCCGGATACCTTACCTGCCAATTGGCTGCCGTGGGCAGCGCAATCAAAAACAAAATAATGAACCAGGACAGATCAATGTAAAAGGGAATGCCAAACAAAGATCCGATCCGCCAACCTGACTGCATACGGTTACCTTAATGCCTATCTTTCTAGGATAAGTGAGCCAGAGGAGAAATGGAGCAGCGCGAGGGGTAAAGAGCCATTGGATGACGGGTGAACGGGTGTAGGAAAACAGCGCGGCATCTCAGAAATTAACGGATTTGGAGCCTCAGTCGTGGGCTAGAAAGCCTATGTGTATAGATCTGTGTATAGATCGCATTTTTGCTGTGGTACAAACATCCCGCGCAAGATTTCGTTCACCCTCCTCTTTGATAAATGCCAGAGGTGAATAGCCTTGATCCATTTCGCAACCATTGAGCGATCGCTGTCCCAAGTTTTTTCCAAGTCCAGGCGATCGCGCTTTAGAACCCCATAGATGTTACGATCTGCAACGTTCTCGCGCCAGAAAGGACTTCACCCTATGCCACTTTCAATTGGTGATATTGCTCCCAATTTTACCGTCAACGACACGAACGGCAAGCCTATTTCTCTGTCTGACTATGCTGGCAAGCCCGTCGTAATCTACTTTTATCCTAAAGATGACACTCCAGGCTGCACCAAAGAGGCTTGCAGCTTTCGCGATAACTACGACCAATATCTCAGTAAAGGCATTGCCGTATTAGGGGTCAGCATGGATGGGGAAGATTCTCATTATGCCTTTACCGAAAAGTTCAATTTGCCGTTTCCGCTGCTATCCGATGTGAATGGGGCAATGACCCAAGCCTATAGTGTGCAGGGCGAAAAAAACGGGATGCGCTATGCCACCCGCGTTACTTATGTGATCGGGGCGGATGGCAAGATTAGTCAGGTTTACACTTCGGTGAATACTGAAACCCACGCCACCGACATTTTGAGCGCGATCGCCCCTTAAATTATCTTGTGTGAGGGCTTGGCATTTGGGCGATCGCTTAACGACTCAATCGGAGATTGCCTGCCCAATGCTACGCCCCTACAAGCATCTGCAAAATCACAAAAAATCTAATTGCCCACAATCCGCAAGCGTTGGGTAACCATCGTGATGCCATCATGGCGCACTACCACCGCCGATAGCCAGTGCTGCTCTGAGTTGGCGGGGGCTTTGCCCACCTTAAAAATGCCGCCTGAGTTCAGCGGCTCTAGATTGATGGTGGTGGCATTCAAGTAGCCTTCAGGTTTGATGGTTTCTTCTAAAGCCGCTCCTAATAGCAGATCATCGCCCAAAGGCTCTTGAACGATCGCGTCGAAGCTAAACTCCTGACCGCGATTCACCTGACTGGGCAAGTTGAGCTTGAGCGTGGGAGGATTAACACCGCTGGTAATTTGGCTGCGCTCGTTGACAATTTCTTGACGAACCACTTTCTGATTCTCAATCCGTTGACGCGACTCTAGAGTGGAGTCAAGGTTATATTCGCGATCGCCTTCTTGAAAAGTGCCCGTGATCCGGGTGATGGTATTCGCGACAATGCCATTGCCTTCGTTCTTCCAAGATTTTAACTCAGTCTGATAGCTCAGCTTTGGGTAACGCTTCCAGAGAGAACTGAGCGACTGCTGCAAACTTTGGCGATTTAATCCATCGGTGCTAGAAAAATTTGAGCCATATAAATCAACCACTGTATTCAAATTACGCGCATTGGTCGCCGCATCCATTTGAGTCAGCAGCGTAGTAAGTTGAGATGGCGCACTGGTCGCAGGATTTTGTGCCTGAGCGGTCAAGGGCATTACATTACTTAACAATGATGCGGCTAAACCAACCGTAAACGCCCAGACCCGCCAGCAGTTTGTCGCTTTGGGAAAAGATCCGACTTGAGGCGTAGATGAAATAACCGTGGGGGCAAAGCGATCGCTTAAACGAGGGTGCATAGAATTTTAAATGTGACAAATCTTAGGAACTAGCCTACTGAGACTCAGCAGATTAGAGTCAAACATTATCTTAGGTTAACCTTAGGGCTATTGTAATAAATGGATTTGCCGGAAATCCTGTAATTCAAATGCTTTATCAAAAAACGCTGTGACCAATCCTTTGATTCAACCCTCTACCAAACGCTTACTGATTGCGGCAAGCGGCACCGGTGGACATGTGTTTCCCGCGATCGCGGTTGCCGAGCAGCTTGCCGACTATGAGATTGAATGGTTGGGAGTGCCCGATCGCCTAGAAAAGCAGTTGGTTCCGGCTGAGTATCCGCTGCATTTGGTAGATGTGGAAGGCTTTCAAAAAAAAGGATTGGCAACGGTCAAGGTGCTGCTGAAATTTGCGCGATCGCTGTGGCAAGTGCGCCAACTGCTGCAAAAAGGGCGGTTTGATGCCGTGTTTACCACAGGCGGCTACATTGCCGCTCCCGCCGTGATTGCGGCGCGATTCTTGGGCATTCCCGTCGTGCTGCACGAGTCGAATGCACTTCCCGGCAAAGTTGCCCGATGGCTTAGTCCTTGGTGCAGTGTGGTGGCGATCGGGTTTGAGGCTGCCAAGACCCATCTACCCCGCGCTCAGCACTGTGTGTATGTGGGTACGCCTGTTCGCGCTCAGTTTTTGCAAAATCCACCCCCGTCTTTAGACTTGCCCATTCCGGCAGAAGTCTCGCTGCTGGCGATCGTGGGCGGCAGTCAGGGAGCCGTTGCCGTCAATCAACTGATTCGTGAATGTGCCCCCGCTTGGCTAGAAGCCGGAATTTGGATTGTGCATCAAACCGGCGACAATGACCCCGATGCTCAAAGCTTTCAGCATCCCCACTATTTTCCGTTGCCGTTTTATAGCAATATGGCGGGGCTGTTTCATCGGGCAAACTTGGTAATTAGCCGCTCTGGGGCTGGTACTTTAACAGAACTGGCGATCGCCCATACGCCCTCCCTGCTGATTCCCTATCCCTTTGCCGCAGACGATCACCAAACCTACAACGCCACCGTGTTCGCCAATGCCGGAGCCGCCAAACTATTTCAGCAAAAAGCCCTCACCGCCAGCGCTCTCATCGCCGAAGTGCTAAATCTGCTAGGCACCACACCCGCGAGTGTTCAAGCCTTAGATCAGATGACAACCCAAACCGCGAGCCTTGCCGTTCCCGATAGCGCCGATCGCATGGCAGCGATAATCCGAGAGGTAAGCTAAGCCGATGTGCAACTAATTTGCCCGCCCTGCGGCAAGCAAGCTTTGTAGATCGTGCCATCGAAGGCGATCGCCTTTTCCCAGAGCACGCCTCAACTGCTAAAAGGGATTTCACCGCCAATAGCGATAATCTCGCCAATGAGGGCAGTCCCAACTGTATTCCCTTTCATCGCGACTGATAGCGCATTCCGGGCAGGGTTGTAATCAAGTCTTGCATTTCTAAAGTGGTGAGGGAGCCGAGAACGGTGCCGGGGGCGAGTCCGGTTTTTTGAACGAGCAAATCGAGGGGAACGCCTTCTGGGTTAGAGGATTGGAATTCGCTGAGGGCTGAGAGAATTTGCTGGGTTTCGGGCGGCAGGTTGAGGGGAATGGCTGGCTGCACGGTGGGAGAAGGGCGATCGAGTTGGGGCAGCATTCCTAGTTTTTCGATTAGTTTGTCCTCGCCTAAGATCAAGTGCGCTCCTTGTTCAACCAAATTAAGGCAGCCAATCGCTTTGGGATTATCCAAACTACCGGGTAACACATAGACCTCGCGCCCGTATTCATTGGCATAGCGCGCAGTGATTAGCCCGCCGGATTTTTCTGGCGCTTCCATCACTAAGGTCGCGCGACACAAGCCAGCAATAACGCGATTGCGGCGTGGAAAAAACATGCGATCGGGCTGAGTGCCGGCGGCGTGTTCACTGACCACCAGTCCATGCTGCAACACTTTTTGGTAGAGTCCCCGGTTGCTCCAAGGATAGACGACATCAGTGCCGCAACCTAAAACGGCGATCGTCCGTCCCCCGGCTTCGATGCAACTGTGATGCACTTCGGTATCAATGCCTTCCGCCAATCCAGACACAATCGTAAAGCCATGATTGACTAGCGTTGTGGTAATTCGTCGCGTCCAGCGTTTGCCATAATCGGAGGGATTGCGGGTGCCGACGATCGCGATCATGGGAGTCATGCCGCTGAGTTCTTGTGGCTCGACAATGCCGCAATAGTAGAGCATCGGCGGCGGATCGGGCGTTTCTAGGAGCAGCCGGGGATAATCGCGATCGCCGGGTGTCCAAAACGTCGGGTTTGCTTGTTGATGCTGCTGCAACAATTCTGCGGGTTGAATTTGCCGTCGTGCCGTGGCGATCGCATCGGCAGTTTGCAGCCCAACGCCTTCAACCTCCAGCAAATCAGCGGGATACGCCTCCCATGCGGCAGCTAAAGAGCCAAAATGTTTGTGTAAGCGCCGGAGTGAAATGGGACCAATGCCATCAATTCCAGACATCGCCAGCCAGAAAGCACGTTCTTCTATCATGGGCACCCAAAAATTACAGCCTGATGCTGCCTTAAATAAATCGAATATCCTCACTAGAGGATTAACGCTAGAGTGCCCCTGAGCTAGGGAAAATTCGCAATTTGGAGGAGTGTTTATATGGATGACCTAATCATTCGAGTGGCAACGCTGCCCGATGATCTGCCGCAAGTGCATCAGATCCGCTATCTCGTGTTTCAAGTCGAACAGGGAGTTGATCCCGCGTTGGAGTTTGATGGCGAAGATCAGCGATCGACTCATCTATTGGCATATTTGAGTGAAAAACCAGTGGGTACGACTCGCATTCGCTGGCTGACTCCGCAAATTGCCAAGGTGGAACGAGTTGCCGTATTGCCCGAAGCACGAGGAAAAGGCATTGGTCAACGATTGATGGAGTATACTTTTAACTTCGCGATCGCAAAACAGGCAACAGAAGTCTGCATGAATGCCCAACAATCGGTGCAAGGATTTTATCAACGGCTGGGGTTTCAACCAGAAGGAACCCCATTTGAGGAAGCCGGAATTTCTCATATTAAGATGAAAAAGTCGTTGCGGTAGTCGGATAGAACGGGTGTTGGGTCACGATTCCGCAGAGCGGCTTTCAGATAAAACGCGCCATGATTGGCTCAAAGGGCTGCCGATTTTGGCTGGCGTTTGGTTGGCGAATGCAATTAGCGATCGCACCTGGCTAGCGCTTGATCACTCCGTCCCTCCGTGGGACCCGGCAGACTATCTCACAGGCGCTTTAACCTACTGGAGTGAGCTAGCTACGCCTCAATGGTTTTCTGGCAGTTGGTGGACTGATCTGTGGCTACTATCCAGCAAAATTCCGCCCTTTTTCTACATTTCCACGGTGCCGTTTCTCAATGTATTTGGCACGGGCATCGACCAAAGTTTTTGGGTAATGCTGCTCTACAGCGCCATTTTGCTAGCAGCAGTCTACACCTTGGGCACGTTCCTATTTGATTGGAAAGTCGGGTTATGGGCTGCAATACTCAGCACCCTAATGCCGAGCCTTTATCAATTGCGGCTAGAGTTTCTGCTTGACTATCCGCTGACCGCTATGGTGACGCTGTGTTTTACCTGCCTAACTTTGTGGAGAGGAGTGAGTCGGCAACAGAAAACAACCAGGCAACTGTTCGTTGGAGATCCGTCCACCGTAGAGCAGGACGAATCAAAACTTGTAGAGCCGGATGCAGTAAAACTCATCACCCTTGATGAAATAGTGCCTCCTAGCGCTTCTCCGCTTACGTCTGCTATCTCCTCAGAAACCATTTGCGAATCCCTGACTCCGCACTCTGTAGCCCAAAACTCACCCCCCTTTCTCTTCGCCACTTTGCTTCCTTGGCTGCTTGCCATTCTGTTTGGCATCACTCTAGGGTTGGCATTTATGACCAAGCAAACGGCGCTGCTGTTTCTGCTGGTGCCGATGCTGTGGGTGTTGGGAGAAATCTTGTGGCGGCGAGAATGGCAACGATTCGGACAATTTGCACTCGGATTAGTGGCATCACTGCTGATCTGGTTTCCCTGGTATCGCACCAATTGGCTGCTGATTTTGACCTCCAGCAAACGGGCGACGATTGATTCCGCGATCGCGGAGGGGCAAGCGCCTGTCTGGTCGCTCAGAGGCTTGACTCTGTATCTGGCGGAACTTCCTGGAATGGTATCCCTGCCATTGCTGCTGGTGCCGCTGCTGGGAATTGCCTTGTTTTGGCGACGATCGCGTATGGGCAGGGGCGTGACCTCGTTGCATTCAGTCGCAGCGCTGCGAGATCACCGGCAGCAATGTTATGCAGCCACCCAGCGATCGCTCGGCTGGCTCTTGGTTTTCATCTTGGGGGCATACTTGATGTCTACCCTAAACCCGAATAAAGATGCGCGTTATATTGCACCCTACTTGCCTGCGATGTCGGTGTTGCTTGCCTATGGCATGACGCTGTTTCCGAGATCGTGGCGAGTGTTGCCGTGGGCAACGATTTCCTTAGCGATCGTGCTGATGCTCACCAGTTTGTTTCCAATTTTTGTGGGGCAAGGCACGACACAGCGGGTTTCACAGTTTTTTCCATACCAGGGGAAACCTTATCCCCATCCTCAAGTGATTGCTGAAATTGTCAAATCTGAACCTCACCTAATCTCTACAATCGGAGTGCTGCCTTCCACTCCAGCGATCAACCAGCACAATATTAACTATTACGGTCTGTTGCAAAATTTTCAAGTATTTGGGCGGCAAGTGGGCGATCGGCAAAAAAATATCGAAAAAGATCGGCGATCGCTGACCTGGTTCCTGACCAAAACCAACGACCAAGGAGCCATTCGCAAAAAAGAGGCTCAAACAACCTTGGTGCAAGCCGTTGAGCAGGGCAAAGATTTTCAACTGCATCAAACTTGGGCACTGCCAGACAAGAGCAGCCTAAAGCTCTATCGTCGCAAAGTGGCAGCGGTGGAGGTGAAGCAGGCGATCGCCCGAAGTCCGAAGTCCGAAGTGCAAAAGTCCGAAGTGCAAAAGTCTGAAGTGCAAAGCCAAACAGCAGATGGCGTAATCACTGAGGTCAGCCAAGAAGTAGAAAAATCTGACCCACTACAAATCATCAATCCCCAACCTGAAGGTAAGGCGGCGGTGAGGTTAGACCAAATTACTCTGCCGAAAGCTGCGCCAGCGGGTAAACCAACTCCGGTGACCTATCAATGGTCGGGCAACTGGGACGCATTGCAGCCTGGATTGATGATTTTGAACTGGCAAAAACAAGGCGATCTAAAGGCAAAGGGCAGCACTCGCTGGCTCCATGATCACGGCATTGGTAGGGGAGAACTTTATCCGACAGCGCTTCAGTCAGAGAAGCAGACAAGCCGCTGGCAAGTGACTGAACGACTGGCAATGTTGCCACCTGCGAATACGGCACCCGGCGTTTATGCTTTGGACGCAACGTATCTCAATCGCCGCACTGGCAAAACCGAGGCGATCGCCCTGCCCTCTATTACCCTAAAAATCGATCCCACGGCGACCGCCATTCCCGCACCAGAGCTAGATTTGCTCACCCAACTCCGAAACTTGGCGGCAACCCTTCCCAAAGGAGCGAAATCTCTAGAAAAAATTTCTAATGAAATTGCCCGGATTAATCAATACGATCCGGTGCAGGATTACCTCATTCAAGTGCAACAGGCAACAGACTATCGCCTGGTTCAAGAGCCAAAAAATGTTCAACATGCTTACACCTTAGCCCTAGCAAACGCTCTGATGCGACAGGTAAATCCTACACTTTCTGCTCTGCAAAAAGCCACCCAGCTAGATTCACAAAATCCCTATTCCTACGCCTTCCTAGCCTTTGTCAACCTATACGACTTTCGCCCCAGTGCAGCTCAAACTGCTTTGAAAAGTGCGCTCAAGCTCGATTCCACCATTCCAGAAGTACACGCTCTCGCCAGCATTGCCTCCCTGATGCAGGGCAATGTCATACAAGCATGGCAACACTTTCAGGCATATCAAAAAGGGCAAGGGGTGAAGGGCAAGGAGCAATAGGCAAAGGGCGATCGCGTAGGAAAAAATAGCTTATTCCAGGGAAAAATCTTTGGCGGCGAGCAAAATTTTGCCGTAATCAGGAATCCAAGCAACCCATTGATTATTAGCTGATTGGCATAGTAACAGCGCTTCATCCTGACAAAGTTCCGTGGGCGGGTGATGGAGCTTTACCCAAGCAGAAGAACTTAATGAAGATGGGAGCGATCGCGAGCGTGTTCAGGCTTTCCCGCGTCGAGGTTTACAGTCCACAAAGCCAATCGCCTCTCGATCAAGATACCCGGCTAGAGCCATCTCTACCACTGCCTCAACTGGATAGTTAATTTCGATGGCACGGTCTATGAAAGCTTGTCTAATTCGTTCCGGCAACTGGTCTAAAATCACCTGAACCGCAGTAGGGGAGAGTTGCTCGAACTGGATCGATTGCATGGGTTAGCGCTCCATCGGGATTTTGACATTGTAGGGAGGTTCAGTCGCTCTTAGAAGGATGGCTTCTAACTCTGATAATAGCGCTGGATTTCCCCATCGTTCCAACGCTGCGATCGCAATCCTGACATCGGCGGGATGATAAAGGTCAAGCCATGCCCAAGTAAAGGCTTTGTGTCCTCCATTGAAGCGTGTACCGAGGTCATTCGTCTTACCGAGATACAACAACCCGTCGGTACAGTGTCGGATTGCATAAATACCGGGACGAGCGGGTAATTGACTAAAGTGGCGATCAATAGTAAGGCATTGATCAAACGTCATGAAAGCAAGTTGGTCGAGAATCGCCCGTGCTTGCTGTTGGATATTGGTCATTAGGACAGCATGAATCGGGTGAAAATATCCTTCAGTGTGACACGCAGGAGTCAAAAAGCAGAGATCAAAAACTTTGGAACTCAAAACATTGCCTGCTACGACTCCTTTGTCACCTGCTCAGAAGATTTCCGTATGAGCAGATACAACAGCGGCGAGAACGAACCGACCAGGATAGTTGCCACGATCCACGGCAAAGCGTTGCGTCCTGTCGCTTTGGCATCCTGCCACATCCAAACACTGACTAATACAAGGGCGATGACTAAGTCCACAAAAATCTGGGTAGACCCAAAACTACTCACAATCGACGAGAAGATTCCTAAAATTCCGTCAGTCCAAACCGCTACGGCAGTCAGTCCCCCAAACAGCATCAGCGGAATCACAATAAGAACACGATTCATCAAAAGAACCTCTAACTAATGAAATGATTGGGTAAAATTGTTGCGCGTGCGAGGGAACCGCCAACTCTATGGCTGATCAACTTCAAAGGGTGCCAAATTTTGTGGATGGGTGACTGTAATGCCTGATATACCTGAAAAATCGCTTGGATTGAAGGTCAACAGATGCGTGATTCCATTGGCAAGCATAGCTGCAACGATACGAGCATCATGAGTGCGCTTACCCATCACTCTGTGCGTTGTCACTAAATTCAGCCAGTTTGGAAAAATCTGCGGAGAGTCCGCCAACAATGGGAACCGATCAAGAAGTTGGTCTATTGTATTTCTGGTTTGTTCTACAGTCCAGCCCAAGCCATTGACTTGAATGGGTCGTGTGGCAACAACCCAAAATTCAATAATTACTTGCGACGCAAGTAAACATTCATTTGATTGCATGAGTAGACGAGCGATCGCATCCGTTGCTAGCTGATGTTGTCTATCGGAAGGATTGCAGAATCGCATCACAACATTAGTATCAAGCAGATAGCTCGTCATCTGCGTAAATAGTATCGCGGCTAAAGGCTTCATCAGATAGACTCAACCCATTTTTAGGAAGTTGTGAAATCCAGTGACGAAACTCCTTAGATCTTTCGACTGATGTTGCCCTTTGCCAAAATGGAGGAGATTGTGTGACTGATCTAGACTGAAACTCAAGACCCACTATGAAATCAGCAATTTTTCTAAGTTGCTCTTCATTTAGATTGTCTAATTCTTTTTTAAGATCTTCTCGCAGCATAGGTAGATTTTGAGAAATAGGCATTATCTATAGTAAACGATAAGCCTACTGGGAGAGTGAGCCATCGATCCTTATGGTTACAGGGTATTGTTTTGATTTTGCAACCACAGACGTAGCTCATGGATCAGGCTATTGTGGTTCGTTGATTGTTTGCCACGCTCCAGAAATTTTTCAAGGATCTCTACTGGCAGTAGTGGGAAGGTTAAGCTGTATTCACACTCAACGTATATCCCCTGGCGCAACTGCAAAATTGCCAAACCCTGACGGTTATAGCGCCAGATTTCTGGTACGCCCATGACTTTGTAGATGTTTAAGCGCGATCGCGATGAACTGGTAATATCGACTTCAACAACTAAGTCTGGTGGAAAATCTTGTGGAGCAGCATCATCTTCAGGATTCACTCGATCAGCATTTTGAATGTAGAAGCAAGAATCTGGCTCAACTCCTTGTTCCATGGCTTCAGA